>CAIJTL010000847.1 GCA_903823545.1 uncultured Planctomycetaceae bacterium | reverse complement strand
TGGTGAAGCGATTGTGACGTTGATCAACGACGACGGCCCGACGGCACCGACGATTTCGATTGATGATGTTGCTCAGTTCGAGGGAAATTCGGGGTCGAGCACGATGACGTTTCAGGTGTCGTTGTCGAATTCTTCGACGAGTACCGTGACCGTCGGGTACGCCACTGCGAATGGTTCGGCGACATTGGGGAGCGATTACACCGCGACTTCGGGGACGCTGACGTTTGCTCCAGGAGTGATGTCGCAGACGGTGACTGTCACGGTCCAAGGCGATACGAACGACGAACCGAACGAAGGGTTCTTCGTCAATCTCAGCAGCCCGACCAATGCGACTCTTGCTGATGGTCAAGGGAGCGGGCTGATTGTGAACGATGACCTGCCTCCGCCAACCGGCGTCGTGCGGTTGAGGGCCACGCAGCCGAATGCGGCGGAGCAATCGACCGCTGGTGACGGGACAACCAATGGCACTCAACCCGGTGAGTTCACGATCGGCCTCGACTTCACTTTGACATACGCGCTCACGGTCAATTACCTCGTGACGGGGACCGCCTCTTCCGGCTCGGACTACACGCTCAATCCTACGTCGAGCGTTACGATTCCTGCCGGAGTTTTGTCAGCGACCGTCGTCGTCACGCCCGTGAATGACGGTATTGATGATTCGGGTGAGAACGTGATTCTGACGCTCAACGGCGGTAGTGCGTCGTATGCGATCTACGCGGGATACGAGTCAGCCACAGTGACGATTCGCGATTACGGCATTCTCGTTTTGCGTCCGGAGGATGGTGATAACCCACAAGACTACCCGACAGACGATGACTGCAATTGCGAGTGCGAAGGTGCGACGGGTGCTTCGAGGTCTCAAAAGCCTGCGGTCGATCAACTCTCGTTGCAGCACTCCAATCGCGCGGTGAGTCCGCAGGTCTCGCATCTGTTTGAGACCAACGTCAGTCCGAATTCCGTCCCAGGCAGTACTGCCACACCGACACTGCAGGCGGTGCATTTGGAGATCAGCAATCGTGCGGGGTTGGTTGTCGGCTCGCGCGATTATGCGTTCAACCTCAGCGGTCAATCGGTGGGTGGCAGAATTCGCATGGGAGTGGAATCGTCGGTGGCGAATTTGCCCAGCGACACGTACTCGTTCAATTACCAAATCAAAACACTCTTCAACGATGGCACGTCGTCGGCCACGCAGTCGATCAGCATTGATGAAGGGATTGAGAACCGTGCGAATCTGTTGGGCGGGATGCAAAACGTTGCTTTGCGTGCTGATTACGGGTTCGGCGATGGCTGGGAATTGGCCGGTTTGAAGACCGCTCGCGAATGGGATGTCGGTGTCCCGGCGGAACGACAAGGTGTGGCGATTAATCTCGGCGCGGGTGAGGCAAAGTGGTTTAAGAAGGGGGCGACCACCGGCAACATCACCGCCTATCAAAACCCGCGCGGCTACTTTGGGCCGGGGCTGACCAAGGACAACACGACTGGGAAATTCTTTTTGACCGACAAGTTTGGGACGAAGTCGGAGTTCAGCGCGTCCGGTTACATCACGGAAGAGACCGACCGCAACGGGCGAGTC
>CAIJTL010000846.1 GCA_903823545.1 uncultured Planctomycetaceae bacterium | reverse complement strand
CGCGACGAGGCCAGGGAA
This sequence comes from uncultured Planctomycetaceae bacterium, assembly GCA_903823545.1. Lineage (GTDB taxonomy): Bacteria > Planctomycetota > Planctomycetia > Planctomycetales > Planctomycetaceae > SXKJ01. Next base: position 2,582 of record CAIJTL010000846.1, on the reverse strand, counting down.
GAATTGTCCGAAATCAAGCAGATCTCTGCGATGCTGAAGGATCTGCCTCGTCTCCCATTGCCGGTTGAGTTCCCTCAGCAAGTCTTGAAGGGGATCGAGCGGGAAATGCTGATCCCTTCAGAAACATCTCTCGAAGCTCGCGTTCGTTCAAACACCGCCCATCAATCGGTTGCGTTGAGTTCACGCTCGTCAGCATCAGATTCCTCGCCACGACGTTGGCTTGTTGGCGCCGCAGCTGTGCTCACTTCGGCAGCGGGATTGATGCTGATGGTGACGACTTTTGGTGACCGACCAACAAGTAACCCACAGCGTGTCCCTCAATTGGTTAGCGAATTTGGAGTTCCATCAGAGGCAAACGCTGTCGCATTTGCGGCACCCGGGATCTCTGGAGCACTCGACGCGGTGTTGCCAATCGCGGAAAAAGATACGCTCGCGACCGGTAACAAACTCGCCCTTTCAGATTCGAGCGCAATCGGTTTGAGAACAGGTGCTCCCAACGGGGCTGCACCCGCCGCAAGAATGAATGAGCCAAGCCGTCCGCCCGTCGCGGCATTCAACGTGCCGCGCGGAGGCGACAGCGTCGCCAGTATGTTTTTGGATCAAGCGACATTGAAGTCGGCAGAAATTGGCGATGTCGTTGATGCGCTGCAAACACTCGATGATGAGATCGCCGTTGTGCGTCTGACTGTCGTTGACCGCCAAGAAGGTCTCAACCAACTCCAACTCCTGTTTGCAAAAAACCAAATCGATCCAGACGCCGCCGCTTCAACTCTCGATAAAGTCAAATCCTTGGCCGCGAAGTCATCCCCATCAAGTAAGCCCGATGCAGCCGTAGCGGCAGACGAAGGCCAGCAACTCATGGCCGTTTATGTCGAGTCAAACTCTGAGCACCTCTCTGCAGCGCTTCACGAACTGAGTCAAAACAACCTCGTTCAAAGCTTACAAGTAGAGTCACCAATCTCGGTTACCGAGATTGCATCGAGCAATGAAGAATCGCGAGATAAAGTTTCCGAGAAGCAAAAGAGTGAACAACCAACGGATCGCAGCTTTCAGGCAAAGAATGCTGTTCGACGATCGAGCAGCCAGCAAGCTCTCATCGATACGCTCAATCAAGTTCGCCAACCTTCAAAAGCTAGTGCCGAAGTAGTCATAGAGGCCCACGATCGAAAGGGTGTTGAGCAATCTCGCCGCATCCTTGCCAAGAAAGCACTGCCGTCAGCAGCGGCGAAAGACGCCGCGCAGTCGACCTCTCGTCAGACGGTCGTCCAAGTTCCTGCCGATGCCTTATCTCAGCAAGTTGGTCAGAACTCACAATCGCGTTCTCGTGCCAACAACTTCAACGTTGGACAACGGGCGCTGAACCAGAGCAAACAAAGCCTTGATACGCAGAATGACCAGCGCCCCATGCAAGTATTGTTTGTCGTCGTCAATCAAGGGGCGAACTCAGACAAGCCAACCTCTGATGCACCCACTGATGCAAAAGGAACTGAGCCCGCGAAGACTAAGCCGAGCATTAAGAGCAAAGCCGCCAAGCGTCCGGAAGGTGGAGGCGCTGCATAAACGAGCTTCATGCGTGACCAACACCGAACTCGCAAATAGCTCTCAACCTTTCAATACGCGCGTCAAACACTTCTACAACCCTGACGCCGAGATTCTCTCCACAGTTAATTGATCAACCTCTATTGCGAAAAGTTTTTCACATGCCTCGTTCTGCCAGCATTCATCGACAAACCGCTGAAACGACCATCGATCTCTCGCTCAACTTAGATGGCACCGGCCAGGCTCAAATCAATACGGGTGTCGGTTTCTTCGATCACATGCTGACTTTGCTTGCGAAACATTCGCTGATCGATCTCACCATTGATGCGAAAGGTGATTTGCACGTCGATCATCACCATACGGTCGAAGACACGGGTATTTGTTTTGGCAAAGCGCTCGCGGAAGCGCTCGGTGATAAGAAGGGCCTCACTCGCTACGGCAGCATTGCACTTCCGATGGAGGAGACGCTCGTGACGGCCGCCGTTGATCTCAGCGGTCGCATGGCGTTTGTGTTTCGAGTTGACTTTCCAACCGAGAAGATCGGTGAGTTCGATTCGCAATTGGTCTCTGTTTTTTGGGAAGCAGTCGCTGCAAACGCGCTGATGAATCTTCACCTCGTGTTGCAGCACGGACAGAACAGTCATCACATCTCTGAAGCCTGCTTTAAAGGGACCGCGCGCGCATTACGACAAGCTGTTGCCATTGATCCTCGACAAGCAGGAGTTCCTTCCTCAAAGGGAACTCTGTAACGAAAAATCGCATCAACGCGCGAACCATTTTTGATCTGAGAGCAACACAACCCGACGACTTTTCAATCGTCGGGTTGTGTTGTTTTTCGAGGTGATTCTCATTGATGGAAAATCGCACGTGAGTGCGTTGCAAATTCAAAGTTGCTGGGTACTCTACCGCCCCGCTTCGACGAGGTTGATGAGTCTCACGACGAGTCACCAGCATGTGTGACGTGGAGACGTGACACTTGCAGTCGATTGCGAACAACTGCCGAGTTATGTCAATACGGATGGCAACTCAGGTTGTTGCGACTG
>CAIJTL010000845.1 GCA_903823545.1 uncultured Planctomycetaceae bacterium | reverse complement strand
ATCGTTGCGGGACGAAACTAGCAACATCAACGTGTCGCTCGCTCCGTCGGCGGAATCACCCGTTATGGCCGGTCTCCTGACCGAGCCATGAGCGATTGACCGCAGGTCTCCACGTCGATCGGGAGACCTGCGGTCGAAGTCATGTGGCTCGGTCGGAGACCGGCCACAACGATACGGCGGGATTGCCGCTTAGCGGTCAACCTTCTTAAGGCCCGCTTTGACGGCTTCTGGTTGCGGGTCTTCGTAGGGGAGCGATTTGAGGAACTCGACCAAGTCTTCGACTTGCTGGCTGTTGAGTTGGCTGGTCTTGCCGTGCTTGTCAGCGGGATTGTTGGTTGTCAGCAGGTCGCGGAGGGTCGCGGCGGAGCCGTCGTGCAAGTACGGGGCTGAGCGGTAAACGCCGAGCAACGTGGGAGTGTCATACTTCAGCGGCATCTTTTCCGACGGATCAGAGCGACCGGTGCCGACATCGTGCAGAGTTGGTTTCGTTGCAGGATTCGAGTCGCTGAAGAACGGCCCAGAGTGGCAAGTGGCACAAGCGGTCTCTTTCGAGAAGAAGAGGTCGCGGCCTCGTTTGGCCGATTCTGTCAAACCGTTCTTCGCGTGAGGACTCAGCGGTACGGTGTGCGAGTTCGTGTAGGCGGCGAGCGCATCGAGATCTCGCGAGCGGCCTTTGTTCGGCGCTTCAAGTGATGCGGCAACCGCGCCGTTGATCAAGCCTCGACCTTGCATCAGTGGGCCACGAATCGTGTGCTCGAAGTCCTGAGTCTCGTCACGATCAGCCGACCAATGTTGCGGGTGCGTCCAAGCCAGACCAACCAGCGGCGGTGTGTTGCGAAGTCCTTCCGGGTTCTGCCAAGTTCGTCCGTCGGCATCGCTATCGGGATGACAGCTTGAGCACGCGATCCAACGTCGGGAGGCCATCGGCATCAACGCCGAATAGAACAATTGCTTCCCTCGAAGAATCTCATCGCCGAGCGGATTGTCGGTCACTTTGACTGAACCGACCTTCTGCGTTGTCTCGGTGTCATACGCGACCAATTCAAAATCGAGTGCGTTGTAAATCAGAAACATGCTCCCGTCTCGCGAGAACGTCACCGCTCGCGGATTGTGTCCCACGTTGATGTGCCGGACGAATGAGAGTTCGCGGTAGTTGTCGTCGCGGACTTTGCAGACAAACAAATCATCGGTCCCACCGAAGACCACGACAGCGTCTTGACCGTTCGGGCTGAGTGAAATCTCCCACGGATTGGCCGTCACCAGCGCGCCGATAAACGAGTCCATCGGCATTCGCTTTCGCTTCAACGGTTCGCTCACTTCCGTCGCGCCCGCCTGCGGCAGATCAACCACACTGACATACGGAAAGATCGAACCTTCGCCGTGTGCCACATTGACCTTCGATCGCATGTGAGCCAAGTAGGCTTTCGGTCGTGTGGGATGAACTGTGATTTGTCGTGCCAGGCTATCGGTCGCCAATGCCGGCACGTTGGTGATCTCTTTGCCGGAAGCGAGTTCGATCAGTCGAACTGTTGTTGTGAGATACTCCGTCACGAGGGCTGTCTTCTCATCGGGAGTCAGTGCCAAGCCACGAGGGAACGCTCCCGCTTTGAGTGTCCGCAGTACCTTGCTCGATCGAGGATCAATTTCGACGAGTTGCCCCGGATACTCCAACGTGACCCACAACCGCGATCCATCGCGAGTCGACACTAAACCATACGGTTCATCGTAAACTTCACACTGACCGACAACTTCGCCTCGATCGGCATCGACGAACGCAATTAGGTCATCCGCATAAACCGCGACAGCAAGTTGATGACTGTCGCCAATGAAGGAGACGCCTTCCGGCTTGTGTCCCACTTTGATCTCGCGCAGCTTTTCGAGTTTGGCGACGTCAACGATCGTGACCGTCCCACTGTCTCGATTGGAACACGCCAGCAATTTTCCATCTGCCGAGACATCGAGCAAACTATTCGACGATCCGGCATTCGCTTGGCCGATGAATAGCAGAGTGACAACAAGAAGCGACAAGGACGAAAGCGGGGCGCGAGTGAGCATGTGAAGTCTCGATGTCGGGTGAGGTCAGCGAAGCACACGAGCGGAGGAGTCTAACCGTCGCTCTAAAAGTTGTCCTCTATCCCCCGCACAATGAATGCGATCGGTCAAATCGAAAAAATCAGCCCGAAATGAGTCTCGCCAAGTTGGAACAAGGCACTTCCGATGGATTGTGGAAGATGATTAGAATCGCCGACCTTCCGCAGCCAACTTCCGCGCGGCTGCGATCATTGGCCCACCCGAATGAGGATCGTTCCATGACGAAGCGTCTCTCCTGGCTGGCACTGTTTCTTGCAAGCAGCCTTGCACACGTCGATGTGAATGCCGCCGAGCCGGTTGAAAAGCTTGAGTTCGGTCGCGATGTGCGATCGATCCTTTCCAACAACTGCTTTAAATGTCACGGCCCCGATGAGAAGCAACGCCAAGGAGGCTTGCGGCTTGATCAACGCGAGGGGGCCGTCGCGAAGCTCGACTCCGGGAAGATCGGAATCGTCGCGGGAAAGTGGTCTGAGAGCGAAGTGATCGCTCGCATGACGACCGACAACCCGGATCTGAAAATGCCTCCGCCGGCTTCCGGAAAGAAAGTTTCGGCGGAACAGATCGCAACGCTCAAACGTTGGATTGATGAGGGGGCGGAATACAAGCCGCATTGGTCGTTTGTCGCACCGACGCGTCCGGAGTTGCCGAAAGTCTCCAACGAGGCATGGGCCAAGAATCCCATTGATCGGTTCGTTCTTGCGAAGCTGGACAAGGCCGGATTGAAACCGACAGCTCCCGCAGACAAGTTGACTCTCATTCGACGACTGACATTCGATCTCACCGGGCTGCCGCCAACGCTCGCGGAAATCGATGTGTTTGTTGCCGACCAGTCGGCTGATGCCTACGACAAACTCGTTGAGAGACTGCTGCAATCACCACGACACGGCGAACATCTTGCTCGCTATTGGCTCGATGCTGCTCGCTACGGCGACTCGCACGGCTTGCACTTGGATAACGAACGATCGCTTTGGCCGTATCGCGATTGGGTGATTGGTGCGTTCAATCGCAATCTACCGTTCGATCAATTTACGATCGAGCAAATTGCCGGTGATCTGCTGCCGAACTCGACGCTCGACCAACGAGTCGCATCAGGCTTCAACCGTTGCAACGTGACGACCAGTGAAGGTGGTTCGATCGACGATGAAGTTCGCGTGCGATATGCGGTCGACCGGACCGAAGCGATCGGCACCGTGTGGCTCGGACTGACGCTCGGTTGCGCGGTCTGTCACGACCACAAGTTCGATCCTGTCACGCAGAAAGAGTTCTATCAGTTGTATTCCTTCTACGGCTCGACAGCAGACGCTGCGATGGACGGCAATGCCTTGCTGCCGCCGCCGATGATCAAGCTGCCGACACCGGAAAACGAAGCGCAGTTTAAGTCGATCGACGAGCAACTTGCTGCGACTCGCAAACAAATTTCCGACGAAGTGGCCAAGGTTGAATACACCGAACCCGCTCCGGTTGAAGGGAAGTCATTGACCGACCCGAAGGAGTTCGTTTGGGTCGAAGACGCAACGCCATCGGGAGCGAAACAAGAGGGCAATTCGCCGTGGGAGTTCGTCACGAAGCCGCAGCCAGTTTTCTCCGGCGAGAAGTCTACGAAGCGAACCGGGAACGGAATGACTCAGCATTTCTTCACGGGAGCGGCTCCCGGATTGAAGATCGGCGAAGGGGACAAGCTCTTCGCGTACTGCTACCTCGATCCAGCGAATCCGCCGAAGACAGTGATGCTGCAATGGAACGATGGCGTCTGGGAACATCGCGCGTTTTGGGGAGCAGACACAATCGCTTTCGGCTCAGGCGACGTTCCCGGACATCGGCGACTCGGCGACTTGCCGAAGCTCGGCGAATGGGTCCGTTTAGAAGTTGATGCGGCTCACGTTGGTCTTCCCGCCGGGAAAGTGCTCAATGGGCTCGCCTTCACGCAGTTCGATGGAACTGTCTATTGGGACAAAGCGGGAAGCGTCACTCGCACCCCGCAAGACAATCAAGGATTCGAATCGCTGCTCGCTTGGGAAGCGTTCGAGAAAGCTCAAACTCAATCGAAGGTTCCGCAGCCAATCCGTGATGCGATCAAATTAGAGCAAGACAAACGGAACGACGATCAGAAGAAACAGATCCGCGAATACTTTCTGACCAACATCTACGTGAAAACTCGCCCGACATTCGATCCGCTCCATGCCAAGGTCGATGCGTTGAACAAGCAGCGAACCGACCTCGATGCGTCGATCCCCAGCACCATGGTCATGGCAGAAATGCCGACTCAGCGTGAGATCAATATCCTGATCCGCGGTGCCTACGACAAGAAAGGTGACAAGGTCACTCACGGTGTCCCGGCGGCTCTCGGCGGCAAGCTGCCTGAAGGGGCTCCGGTCAATCGCTTGGGGTTGGCGAAGTGGCTCGTCGATCCGTCGCATCCTCTGAGCGCTCGCGTAACCGTCAATCGCTTTTGGCAGCAATTCTTTGGCCGAGGTATCGTGAAAACTTCTGAGGATTTTGGGTCACAGGGAGACTGGCCAACACACTCAGAATTGCTCGATTGGTTGGCGACGGAATTCCAAACACCAACCTTCCGCACGGCTGCGGAATCGAGTGAAGCCGCCGCTCCAAAACCTTGGGATATGCGGCACATGTTCCGCTTGATCTTGACCTCGAATGCTTATCAGCAATCATCGAAGGTTTCTTCAGACTTGGTGAAACGTGATCCAGAAAACGTGCTTCTCGCACGTGGTCCTCGATTCCGTTTCGATGCGGAAGTCATTCGTGATACCGCGCTCTTCACAAGTGGCCTGCTTGTCGAAAAGCTCGGCGGCAAGAGCGTTAAGCCGTATCAACCGAACGGCCTTTGGGAAGCGGTTGCATTCCAAGGAAGTACCACGAGTGTTTTCAAACGCGATTCCGGCGAGGCACTCTATCGCCGGAGCATGTACACATTTTGGAAGCGAACTTCGCCACCGCCGTCGCTCTCAACGTTTGACGCACCGTCCCGCGAAGTCTGCACTGTCCGACGCCCTCGAACCAACACGCCGCTGCAAGCGCTGGCGACGATGAACGACGAGCAATACGTCGAAGCCGCTCGCCAATTCGCTCGTCGCATGATGGTTGAAGGAGGCAGTTCATACGCTGACCGGCTGACGCACGGCTTCCGACTCGCGACCGGCCGCAAACCAACCGCCACCGAGATGGAGGTGCTCAGTGCTCTCTTCCAAGAACACCATACGCACTACCAAGGCAAGCCGGACGAAGCGGTGAAGCTGCTGAGCATCGGCGAATCCAAGCGAGATGAATCCATCAACCCCAGCGAGTTCGCCGCCATGACCATGATGGGGAACCTGATGTTGAACCTGGATGAGACGCTGACGAAGGAGTAGACGATGACGACGTTAGCGCTCCATGACTTCTCTTGGCAAAGGATGATCGACGCTGTGGAAGCAGTGAAAGAGCGAGCTTGTCGGGCAGCATCCGCATTGGAGAATGCCGGTATTCCATACGCAGTCGCGGGCGGGAACGCTGTCGCGGCGTGGGTTGCTCGTGTTGATATTGATGCCGTGCGAAACACCAACGATGTCGACATCCTCGTCCGTCGATCGGACTTTGACGCCATCAAAGTCGCCCTCGAATCGGTTGGCTTTGAATATCATTTTGTTAACGGCGTCGACTGTTTCATTGATGGGCCCGATGGTAAGCCAAGTCGTGGAGTCCATCTGCTGTTTGCGGGTGAACGAGTCAAAGCCTCTTACCCGGTCTTTAACGCTGACGTGACGGAGTCGGAGGACGCGGATGATTATCGCATCGTCACATTGGAGGCACTCGTTCGAATGAAGCTGAATTCATTCCGCCGCAAAGACCAAGTTCATTTGGAAGACTTGCTCGCAATGGGCTTGGTCGATGAATCCTGGTCCTCACGACTCTGCCCGGAACACGCGGAGCGGTTACAGCAACTCATCGACAATCCAGACGGATAATCTCTTAAATTCAAAGTGTGTGTTGACCCACTGACAAACTTCGGACAATTCACTTACGGAACTCAATCATGAACCCGATTCAAGAATTTCAACTGCAAGAAACACGACGCTATTTCTTCGGCAAGTGCGCCGCGGGACTCGGTGGGGCGGCATTGGCGGCGACGATGAATCCACAGTCGTTGTTAGCCGAGCCTGCTGTGAACGAATCGGCCGGGATCCTGCCCGCGCTGCATCACGCTCCGACGGCCAAGCGAGTCATCTGGCTCTTTATGGCAGATGGGCCATCGCAGATGGACCTCTTCGACTACAAGCCGAAGATGGAAGAGTATTTCGACAAGGACTTGCCCGAATCGGTTCGCAATGGGCAACGCATCACGACGATGACTTCGGGGCAGACTCGGTTCCCGATCGCTCCGACGTTGTTCAAGTTTCGGCCGCATGGCGAAAGCGGGGCGTTGGTCAGCGAATTGCTGCCGGAGATTGGCTCGATCGTGGATGACATCACGATCGTGAAGTCGATGCACACCGACGCGATCAATCACGACCCGGCGATCACGTTCATTCAAACTGGAAGCGAACTCCCTGGTCGGCCAAGCGCCGGTGCGTGGATTTCCTACGGCATTGGCAGTCCAAATCAGAACTTGCCGAGCTTCGTTGTGCTGACATCACGAATCGCACCCGGTTCGGCGACGCAGGCACTCTTCTCGCGCTTGTGGGGTTCGGGTTTCCTCCCAACCAAGCATCAGGGTGTCGGACTGCGATCACAGGGTGATCCGGTGCTGTACCTCTCGAACCCGGCGGGCGTTGACTCAACGACGCGCCGAAAAATGCTCGATGGGCTCGGCAAGCTGAACCAAAAGCGGTTCGAAGAAGTCGGTGATCCGGAAATCAATACTCGCATCGCGCAATACGAAATGGCTTTCCGGATGCAGACGTCGGTCCCGGAATTGACCAACATTTCCGATGAACCCAAGCACGTGCTCGACATGTACGGTCCCGAAGTCACTGACCCCGGCACGTTCGCGTACAACTGCTTGCTCGCGCGACGAATGGCCGAGCGTGGCGTCCGATACACGCAAGTCTTCCTGCGCGGCTGGGATCACCACGGAGGCTTGCCCGGCAGCATTCGCCAACTGACGAAAGCCGCTGATCGTCCTGCTGCTGCGTTGGTCAAAGATTTAAAGCAACGCGGAATGCTGGACGACACGCTGGTCGTGTGGGGCGGCGAGTTTGGTCGTACTGTCTACAGCCAGGGAACGCTGACCAAAGAGAACTACGGTCGCGATCATCACCCACGCAACTTCACGATGTGGTTCGCGGGTGGTGGAATGAAGAAGGGACTCGTCCACGGCGAGACTGACGATTTCTCGTACAACATCACCGACAAACCGATGCACGTCCACGACCTCAACGCCACGATGCTGCATTGCCTCGGCATCGATCACGAAAAGTTGACCTACCGCTTCCAAGGCCGCGATTTCCGACTGACCGACGTTCATGGAAACATCGTGAAAGACATCTTGGCGTAATGAATGTCTCACGGCCGCCGACTGATTCAATACTAGCTCGACGCGCCAGCAAGGGATCGGAGCCGACGATGATTTTCACTCCCTCGCTGGCGCGTCGGGCCAGTGCGATTTAGGATTCGGGAACGTCAGGAGCGAACGCCGAACGCCCGGCGAAAAGAGAAACGTGAACTCGCTCGCTTTTCAACGCTCGACCAGTTAGAGGTTCGGGCCGTGCGGATCAGCGGAGCGTTGCGAGGCGACGACTGGATTGCTATCGAGCACGGCGCAATACTTTGGCGGGCTATCGGCCATGCGACCAACAGCAAGTTCTTCGGAGACTCCGGCAGTGATCCCGGCCAATTCACCCTCCCTCACGGTATGGCCTTCGACAGCCACGGCCATCTCTACATCGCCGATGCCGGGAACCAACGCATTCAGAGGTTTGAGATCCATCAACCCTGAACGCTGTCACTCTCGCGGTTCAGCGCATAGTCCGATGGGTGATTGATGCTGCCTCAGCTTCGCGGACGTCGGCTTCCGTATTACGGCCAAGCTTGCGGAGGGCCTTGGCACAATAGGTTT
>CAIJTL010000844.1 GCA_903823545.1 uncultured Planctomycetaceae bacterium | reverse complement strand
CGGCTTTATGGCTGATTACGGAGGGCCGTATTCGATGCAGTTTTCGAAAGATGGAAAGCAGTTTGCTGCCGGTGGCATCACGAATGTCTCGAATGCGTTTGCCGGTGTCGGCAATCCGGCGCTCTGTATGGTTGATTGGGAATCCGGCAAGGAGACGATGGCTCATCTCGCAAAATCCGGTGTGAACGGCAAGGTGTTCGGTCTCGCGTTGCATCCCGAAGGCCATCTCATTGGAGGTGTCGGTGGCGGTGGCGGGGGATATGTCTACTTTTGGAAGGCCGGTGAGAAGAACGAGTTTCATTTCTTCAACATTGGCAACGCAGTTCGAGATCTCACGCTTCATCCCGATGGCATTCAGCTCGCGACTGCTCACCACGACAAGCAACTGCGATTGCTGGCGATGCGACCGAAAACGTAGCCACAATCCGCCAGCTTGTGAGCTTTCTCTCTGCCAGACCTGCATAGTTTTCGCCTCCGCGTTGATTGCAGGTCTTACGGTCATTTGGCAAAGATTCGTCTCGCGGTCAGAAGTTCGAGTCACGGAATGGCTCAGCAACGGTTCGATAGGACAGACACCTCATGAAGTTTCTCAAGCTCATCTTTCAAAACCTCGCTCGAAACAAAGTCCGTTCGCTGCTCACGGCGGCGGGGACGATGGTGTTGGTGTTTGTGGTGACTTTGGTCTGGTCGATTTTGGGTTTCTTGGCGAACGCGACGACCGAGAAGTCAGCCAACATGAAGGCGATCGTTTCGGAAAAATGGCGGCTGCCGAGCCAGATGCCATACACCTATGCTTCCATCCTGAAAGAGGGGGCCGCGTCCGAACCGGGGCACATCAAGCCGCTCGATGCAATGTCTTGGACTTTTTATGGTGGTTCGCTCGACCCCAAAAAGCGGACCTTTGAAAACATTGTCTTCTCGTTCTGTCTCGAACCAAGCAAATTGCTGACGATGATGGACGGACTCGACGAGCTTCCCGTTGACTCTCCGGAACGGCGAGCGTTGGAAGCGACCGTCAAAAAGATGGAGGAGAATCCGCAGGGGATCGCTCTTGGTCGCGATCGAATGGAGCGATTGAAAAAGAAGATTGGCGACCGCTTCACCATTCACAGCTTCAACTACAAAGGGATCGACTTAGAAGTTGAGGTCGTCGGAGAATTGCCGACTCGGCGATACGACCAAAGTGCGGCCATGAATATCGCGTATTTTCAAAACGCGATGGATGCCTATCAGCGCAAAAACAACAAGCCGCATGAGATGGCGGAGAAGTCGTTGAACTTGGTCTGGTTGCGAGTCCCCGATCGAAAGTCCTTCGATCAGATCGCCAAGCAGATCCAAGAATCGCCTCGTTTCTCGAATCCGGTTGTCAAACTTGAAACGTCATCAGCGGGGATATCAACATTCCTTGAAGCCTACCGCGATCTGATTTGGGGGATGCGATTTCTGTTGGCACCAGCGATTCTCGTAACGTTGTCGCTCGTGATTTCCAACGCCATCAGCATCAGCGTACGCGAACGGCAGACGGAATTCGCAGTGCTTAAAGTGCTGGGATTTCGTCCGACGCAAATCATGACGCTCGTGCTTGG
>CAIJTL010000843.1 GCA_903823545.1 uncultured Planctomycetaceae bacterium | reverse complement strand
CATCAATTGCATTCACGCACAACACACCGCGACCTTTGTGGCTCGCAAACGTGGTTTCGACAATCCCGCCTCGATGGAATTCACTGGCGACGTTCACGTCGTCGGCATCGGCATTCCGCGCTGCTTGTGGAACGAGGTCATGGCTGATCAGACCGCGTAGCAACAACCTGCCTACTTGCCGACTCACAGCTTGTGCCTGCGTTGCGGACGGAGTGCATTGTGTCTTGTGGGATCAGCGGATTGAGACATATACCTCGCTCGTTGACGAACCGCTGACTTCGTTTTTCTCAATTGCTGCCGGATCGAATTGCTCATGCCCATCGAAAAATCACTCGACCGCAAGTTGGCGGCCATTCACGCAGACCCGCACGGATGCCGCGAATTCATCATTGCTGACGCCAAAGATGCGGACATGGGGTTCGGCATCGGTGCTCCTGGCCAATCGCCTGAACGACACGACTCAGAAGTTCGCTTCAAGACGCTGGCTCAATATCGCCAGCAAATTCGCGAAGTCATCGATCAAGCGGTCGTCGACATCGTGCTGATGTCCGCTAGCACCAGCGAACTGCTCACCATCCAAGAACGGCGATTTGACAATTCGCCGATCACACCCGCTGCGCGAGCCAACGATGCGACCGACGTCCACATTCATCGCGGCGGTCGAGTTCACACATCACCCGCTCGGCCATTTCGCTCAGCCAGCCTTGATCACATGCAGTGCGGACATCTCGATTGTGAGCCAGAAGAACGCCGCTTGGGTGTTGATCTCGGTTTGTATTCGGTGACGTTCAACAATCAATTGGAATTGGACCTCGACGCATTGCAGCAGTTCAAAGCGTTTCGCGAAGAGTGCGAGGCGAAACAGTTTCGCTACTTCTTGGAGATCTTTGATCCGAACGTTCCCGGAGCGGTCGCTCCCGACTTGCTTCCCGGATTCATCAACGATGGCATCGCTCGTTCGCTGGCGGGAGTCACCAGTGCCGGTCGTCCGACGTTCTTGAAGATGGTCTACCACGGACCGCGAGCGATGGAAGAACTGGTTCGCTTCGACCCACACTTGGTGGTCGGCATCCTCGGCGGATCAGCAGGAACAACACTGGATGCGTTTCTGTTGCTTCACGAAGCGCAGAAGTACGGTGCGAAGGTCGCGCTCTACGGTCGCAAGATCAACCACGCCGAACACCAACTCGCTTTCATTCAAATGCTGCGTTACGTCGCCGACGGAGTCATCGAACCGCGCGAAGCCGTACGTGCCTATCACGGCGTGCTGCAAGAATTGAAGATCACCCCCAACCGCTCGCTCGAACAAGACCTCACGCTGCAAACCAACGTGATGAGCTATGGCGGCAGCGGCACCGTCATCAGCCTGCCGAATGCACCAACACAAACGCCAAGTCCCACCACGCCGCCGGCACCAGCAACGCCAATCGAACCACCGAAATCAGAGACTCAACAATCGGCCACAAAGCCACCAAGCCCAAACGATCGCCCGAACTTCGACAAGATGTCCCCCAACGAACGCCTCAACTACCACCAAGATCGCCTCAAGCGATTGTTCGGTGGATGACGTCCGACCGCCGCGCACAGCCACAAGCAAGTTGGATCAAAGAAAAAACTAACCTGCCGTGACCGCCCCCGAGCGCCAGTCTGTTCCGTCTCCCGCGTATCGTTGGTCTGGCCTCTTCCCTCCTCGGATGACCACACAAATAGCAGCCTGCTCGTGAATTCCGCCCCAACTCACCTTCACCCATTTGACAAACCACCACATCGCAGCAAGTGGCTCTATGCTGTACCACTCGCCGGCGCGTCGGGCTAACGTGACTCGGTGCTTACGTACTTATGCATTTTCTCTTCAGCACAAAGCTCCCGCGATTTTCGCGAGCGTTTAGTCCGAGTTCGCGGCAACGGTTTTGCTTCCCGTCGTTCAAGCAGATCGTTCGCGGCCACTCGGTAAGACTGTGCTAGCGTTGGAGCCGTGAAGAGGCTGTCTCGGAAATAGTCGATCGTCCCACCGAGCGACATCACTGTTTGACCGACGTGGATCAGTTCTGTGGCAGATTCGCCGAGGCAATGCACGGCCAACAGTTGCATATTGTCGCGAGCGAACAGCAGCTTCAACAAACCGTCTGCGTTCTTTGAAACATGCCCGCGCGATGATTCAGAAAAGTTCGCCCGGCCAACCTCATAGTGAATTTGGTCATGTCGCAGTCGCTCTTCGGTCGGACCAATCATCGCAAATTCTGGAATGGTGAAAAAACCAAATGGAGAATGCTGGAAACCAACGGTTCGTTGACCAAACGCATGATTGATCGCTGTTCGACCTTGTTCGATCGCCAAGTGAGCCATCGCAGGAAACCCGACGACCTCGCCAACTCCGTAGATGTGTTTTACCCACGACTGAAAGTACTCGTTGCACCACAGTCGACCGCGCTCATCGAGCGTCAATCCCGCCGCTGCAAGGTT
>CAIJTL010000842.1 GCA_903823545.1 uncultured Planctomycetaceae bacterium | reverse complement strand
CTTACTCGCGGCATATGGTGATCGATTCGCAAGGCCGACGACACCAAGAGTGCTGGCGAGGTTCACGATTTTGCCGTACTTTCGCGACTTCATGTGTGGCACAACGGCACGTGTGCAAAGCCAAACTCCATCGGTGTTGATGTCGTTGACTTGCTTGAATTGTTCGTAGGTCAATTCCTCGATGGGCCCACGGATGTTGATGCCAGCGTTGTTGACGAGGATGTCGATCTGATTGAATTCGCGAAGCCCACGTTCGACCATCGCCGTGACAGCATCGGGATCAGCCACGTTGGCTGAAATGCCGATCGCTTTGACGCCATATTCCGAAGCGATTTGTGCCGCGACCGATTCCGCTTCTTCGGCATTACGACTGGTGATCAGCAGGTTCGCGCCAGCGGACGCGAGTCCTTCGGCCATCGCTTGTCCGAGCCCCTTTGAGCCACCGGTGACGATGGCCGTCTTGCCCGTGAGATCGAATTGCTTAATGCCTGGAAGCATGACGTTGTCCTTAATCAGAAGTTCGTTGTCAGTTGCGGGGGAGCATCAAAGCAATCTCGCGTGGTGACTGCTAGTCTTCGGAACGGGTCGGCGGTCTGATACGATCCGGCCCCTTCATTGGAGTGCAATGTGAAACGAACCTCGTATCTCAGTCAGTGGCCGTTCTTGGCATTGTTGTTCTTGATTGCCAATGGTTGTAGCGGTGGGACACCGGTCGCTCCGGTGACCGCTTACGATGCCTACGGTGGTATGGACTATCATCAGATTCAGTTCAAAGACAACGTCAAAACGAACGCGGCAACCGACGCGAGCATCGCCGATCTGACCTTCACCGACATCAACGGCGAAACCTATTCGCTCGCCGACTTTCGCGACAAAAAGCATGTCGTTTTGGTCGTTACGCGAGGCTTCGCAGGATCGATTTGTTTGTATTGCGCCACACAGACTTCGCGGTTGTTGACGAACTATAAGAAGTTTGGCGATCGCGATGCGGAAGTGGTCGTGGTTATCCCCATCGAAACTCCCGACGACAGCCGTCGACATCGTGATTTCGCCGTCAACGTGAAGAACAAACTCGATACGCCACCGGAGAAAATCCCGTTTCCAATTGTGCTCGATGTGGAATTAAAAGCGGTCGATCAACTGGGGATTCGAAAAGACCTCTCGAAGCCAGCCACCTACATCATCGACAAAGCAGGCCAAGTCCGCTTCGCCTATGTGGGCGAATCACTCGCTGATCGGCCGTCGGTGAAAGCGTTGCTGGAACAGTTAGACGGTTTGAATCAGCCATAGCTCCGGCGGCTTGCTCGGTATGTCTGATTGCAACGAAAAGAGAACACAGGCGGGCCGCCTGTACTACGGTTGGAAGAAACATGCCTCGCGACTTTCTGAGCATCGCCAAGTCCCAGTCGATTCTCTCGACCGAAGTGGCCGAACAACTTTCGCAGGAAGCAGATCGGACGGGCGTGTCCGTTGAGGCACTTGTCACTCGCAAGGGGCTGATGTCCGCCGTTGAGATGGACGTTTTGCAAACGCTGGCTCGACCGACAGAAGTGGTACCCGGTTATGAATTGCTCAGCGTGATTGGTCACGGCGGCATGGGTGTCGTTTATCGCGCGAAGCAATTGGCTCTCGATCGGGTCGTTGCGATCAAAACGATTCTGGTCGGTCAGATGTCCGATCCGCAGATGGCCGCGAGGTTTGAGCAAGAGGCTCGAGCCGTCGCACGATTACAGCACCCCAACATCATCGCGGCGATTGATTTTGGTCAGCACGACGGGCGATTGTTCTTTGTGATGGAGTTGGTCGAAGGCCAAGACCTCGACACCTTCATTAAGACAAAACGAGAACAGGGTCAGTCGGCAATTGCGTCGGAAGCGATCGCGTGGGGAATTGCTCGACAGACAGCATCGGGTTTGTCTCATGCGGCAGAGCAGGGGATTGTGCATCGCGATATCAAGCCGGCCAATCTGCTACTGGTCGAGCCCCCTGCTGGGTTTCCGCTGCCACCCGGTATGTCGCTCGTGAAGATTGCGGACTTTGGCTTGGCGTTTCTGACATCGAATGAGGCCGAACAGAAGACAAGGCTCACTGCGACGAACACGACGGTTGGCAGTCCGCATTACATCGCCCCGGAACAACTCAGCGGCAATCCGGTCGATGCGCGGGCCGACATCTACTCGCTCGGAGCAACCGTATTTCATTTGCTCGCCGGACAGCCTCCGTATTCGGGTTTGTCGCTGACTCAAATTCTCAGCCAGAAACTGACGGCAGACGCGCCGCGTTTAATCGAGAAGCGACGTGACATTTCTGCACAAACCGATGCGCTCGTTGCGGCGATGATGTCGCGACATCCGGAGCAGCGGGTCGCTTCGTACAAGCATTTGCTCTCACAGATTGATGGGATCATTCGGCAGTTGGGATCAGAGACGCTGACCGAAATTCCGCTCATGTCTACGACGGCTGAATTCCCTTCGCGTAACAGCGACGCGTCTGCATTCGCAGTGACGACGAAGTTGCAGTTAGCAGCATCGAACGCGGTCACTATGACGGAGCTGACTGCCGGCAACGAGTCAACGACGAAGCCCAAAACGAATGGGGTTGGTTCAACGAGCGAGATCGCAGCTTCCAACTCTCCTCGTTGGAGCCGACGACGAATCATCGCATCGACTTTGGGAGGGACTTTGCTTCTCGGTGCAAGCAGTTGGCTTGCACGAGCGTTTCTCGGATCGAACTCACGCAAAGTTCAACCTCGTCAACAACTCGTTCCGAGTGGTTGGAGTGAGCCGTTGTTTGATGGCAAGTCTTTGAAGTCGTGGCAGCCACGAAGCGGAGCTTGGCAGTTGGCTCAAGACGAGGATAGCGCCGCGATTCTGGCCGGGACAAATGGAGTTATCTCACGCAAGTTGTTGCGCGGCGAAGCTGGATCGTCGCATTCGTTGGAGCACTTCGCGTTGACGCTGGCCGTTCGATTGCATCAGGCAAATGCAGTCGAGTTGCACTTCGGAATCTTGCCTGGAGCGGATAACAACGGAGTCCGTTTAGCAATCCGATTGGAACGCGAAACCGCGTTGCTCGTGCGCCGTTCAGCCGATCGAGGTTCTTCGCAACCGATAGGTGATCCGATTCCGCTTCAAGAGGTTCGCGACCAGCCTCGGGTTTTGGGACTGGTTCGTGATGCGACTCACTGGTTTGCGTTCGTGGATACCGAATTGTTGGGAGCACTCTCTCTAGCCGGGCAGCCGGAGTTGGCTGAATTCCGCCTACTGGCTGAAGCGGGGCCAGCGTGGATATCGGATATCGAAGTCGAAGAACTGCGACAGCCATAGAAGCTGTTTCAAAATAGGATTACTAACCCGAAGCGTGAGTTTAGAAGTTGCGCTATTGGACACGGAAGACACGGATTTCACGGAACAAAGAGGAGTTTGTAGCGAAGTCGTGAGATGATCTCGTGACGACCGAAGTCTCACGACTTCGGTAACAAAACGCCTCTTTCTCCGTGCGTTCCGTGTCCCAATAGCGCAACTTCAAAAAGCGTGCGCGAGGGCGCACGCTTCCCGACGCGACACCCTCGCGCACGACCGTCTTCAAAGTCTCGTGAAACACTCGCCCTCGCTGACGCTTCGGGTTAGTTGGTGCCTGCCGTTTACGCCATGACGAACTCATGGGCTTCGAGTTCATCATCGAGCGTCTCTTCGTCGGGAACTCCGTCGCCGGTCCAAACAAGTGACGCGAATTGGGCGAGATCGTCCACCCAATCAAGTCCCGCTCGATCCCGTTCAATCCAAGGAAGACGCACGACGATGTGCTTTGCTCCTTTCGGGCGTCCGAGTTGCATCGAGTAGAAGCGATCGAGGTACGACGGCTCTTTGAGGCACGCTCCACGAATGGCCTGCACGACGGACATGGTGAGGTGCTTTGGATTGCCAGTCGGTTCGAGCACGATTCGCAAAGTCGAGTGCGGGTTGTCATCGAGCAATTGGCGGATCAGCCCACAAGCGGTATCGCGATGCTTCCGAAAATCAGCCGCTCGCAAGATCAATTCAAATGCTCCGCAACGTTCGGTTGCTGGAGGCAGACTCGGAAGTGACGCCGCGTCGAAGTCGAAGGTCATCTGGAACTCCAGATTTGAAATGTGAGATTTCAAATCCAAGATATCTTCTTTCCGGACACCCTCTTCCACCGGCGGCGGAACCGCATCAAACTCCGTATCGAAAATCTCCTCCGCTTCTTCCATCAACTGGTACATCGTTGAAAGGTCGATCGTCGGAGTCTTGATCACGTAGTATGGCGGCCGGGACTGATAATCGAGCTTGTGCATTGTCGCTTCTTGGCGGAACGCAGTTCCCGGCAAGATGGCGAGGTTGAAAACCTGCATGCTGGAATACAGGCCGGTGTCGCTGAGGTATTTCATGCCGCGGCGGACGGATTCGGGTGTGTCGCCAGGGAGACCGATGATGAGGTCCACTTTCACTTTGATGCCGACGTCCATCATCGCTTTCACGCCACGTTCGAACGCCTTCATGTTGTTCTTGCGGTCCATCAATTCCATCGTCAGCGGGTCGATCGACTGCAAGCCGATTTCGACCTCGGTGAAGTTCGCATCACGGAGTAGTTTGGCGATGTCGCTGTTGATCCCTTCGGCTCTTTTAGAAAACCTTGACTAACTTCAGTATCAGAAAAAATTCTAATTTTTGAATTTGGCCGCTCTTTTCTGAGATACTTTATAACTTTCTCGTACCATGCTGGTGAGTTTTTATAACCATGCCCGGTTTTACCTGGAATTGATTCCTGAAAATCACTGTACCTTAAATGGATACAAATATCATCTTCCTCAATTCTTGTGCATTCAGATGAAAATCTATCTTTAGCATGCATCCTTGATTCTAAGAGACTAATGAACTCAGAACGTAAAGTAGGATCTAAATCATAGTAGAAATTTTTAAGGCCCGCATAATGTATAACAGTTGTTGAAGGAGTCTTATTTTCACCTATATTAGTCCCTTCTGCACAAAATCGGTGCTTATTGATCATCAGATTTAAATCGATTGCTAATTCTTTAAGTGATCTGTGTTCGAATAGATTTCCGTAGGTTCTTAAGTCTGCCTCTCCCCTGAGAAATGGACCAAGTTTAAGTTGAAAAAAGGTTGGAAATATAAGAGTTTCATCATTTTTTTTTGATCCCTGGAAGGCTCGATAAAGGGGAAACAGCAGGTTGCCCAATCCGGGGCCTCCGATTCTG
>CAIJTL010000841.1 GCA_903823545.1 uncultured Planctomycetaceae bacterium | reverse complement strand
TGCCCGCCGCGCAATGGCGTATCGCCAGGTTCTATGACGACATAGTCCTGGAAATAGATCACCTTTTCCAAGTGGGTGGTTTTCAGATTAAGCAATGCACCCAATCGGCTTGGCATTGACTTGAAGAACCAAATGTGAACTACTGGGGCAGCAAGCTCGATATGCCCCATTCGTTTCCGACGGACACGGCTGTGTGTGACCTTAACTCCACAGCGATCACAGATCATGCCCTTGTACTTCATGCCGCGGTACTTTCCGCAGGCGCACTCCCAGTCCTTCTCTGGGCCGAAGATTCGTTCGCAAAAAAGACCATCTCGCTCAGGTCGATACGTCCGATAATTGATGGTTTCCGGCTTCTTAACTTCACCGAAAGACCATCCACGAATATCGTGCGGGCTTGCTAACTTGATGTGAACCGCCGAAAAATCGTTGACTCGGTCATACACGGCGGACTCATTTGTCGTCGTGTTCATGCCCCGTTGTCCTTCCATATTCGCAGCCCCATTCAATCGTGAACTTGTTCGCAACTTGATCGCAAGCGACTGCGATCAACTGATTCATCGCCAACCGAACTAACGGAGTTCTGTTCTAGCCCATCTTTTCCAAAGACATATTTAATGCAAGGCCACGAATTTCATTCGTGAGAACATCGAAGCTGGCTGGAGTACCTGCTTCGAGTGTGTTTTCCCCTTTTACCATCGATTCGTAAATCTTTGTTCGACCTTCAACGTCGTCGCTCTTAACAGTGAGCAACTCTTGAAGGATGTATGCGGCACCGTAGGCTTCGAGAGCCCACACTTCCATTTCGCCGAATCGCTGGCCACCAAAACGAGCCTTACCACCAAGGGGTTGTTGTGTGATAAGTGAATAGGGGCCTGTCGCCCTTGCATGCACTTTATCATCAACCAAGTGGTGGAGCTTAAGCATGTAAATGTAGCCGACAGTTGTCTTTTGCTCGAACTGTTCTCCGGTGCGCCCGTCGAAAAGGAATGTTTTGCCATCCTCAGGCAGTCCTGCCTCTTTCATGCAGGCTCGAATTTCTTCTTCGGTCGCACCATCAAACACTGGGCACACCGCCGAGAAGCCAAGCTTTGACGCCGCCCAGCCCAAGTGTGTCTCAAGAATCTGACCGACGTTCATACGGCTAGGTACACCAAGCGGATTAAGAATGATATCCACTGGAGTTCCGTCTGCCAGGAATGGCATATCTTCTTCTGGCAACACCTTCGAGATCACACCCTTGTTCCCGTGACGACCGGCCATTTTATCGCCAACGGAAATTTGCCTCTTGGAGGCAACATACACCTTGACCATTTGTAATACACCACTTGGTAGCTCGTCACCTCGCTTGAGTGAATTCATAGCTCGCTCTCGAGCTTCAAGAGCCTCGTCAACAAGCTGCCAGCTGTCCTTCAATAGTTTCGTGCAATCGGCCTTCTTTTGCGGGCTGCGAATCTCGATCGTCTCCCACAGCTTCAAAAAGTTCGCCGCGACGTCACACAGTTGTTTGTCGTCGGTTAAAGACGAAATGTTAGTGCCGTCAGAAGTCGGAACCTTACGCTCGAGTGTTTGCTCAAGGTCTCCCAGAAATTTCTTAAAAACGACGGCTACGCTCGCAGCTTGAGATTGTTCGGTCTCCTTAATGTCTGCATCAAATCGCTTACGCTCTGTCTCAGAGAGACTCATCCGACGCGAGAACCGTTCGGTATGAATCACGATACCTTCGACACCACTTGGTACCTCAAGCGACTCATTCTTAACGTCTTCGCCTGCTCTGCCAAAGATTGCATGCAGCAACTTTTCTTCAGGTGTCAGTTCAGTCTTCGCTTTTGGGGAAACCTTTCCGACTAGAATATCTCCAGGGCGAACACGGGTCCCGATCTGCACTATGCCGGTTTCGTCGAGATGTCGCAGCATCTTCTCGCTGACATTGGGAATGTCGCGCGTGAATTCTTCCCGCCCAAGTTTGGTTTCACGAATTTCAACATCAAACTCATCAATATGGATTGACGTATAAACGTCTTCCTTTACGAGCCGCTCCGACAGAATAATCGCGTCTTCGTAGTTGTATCCCTCCCAAGACATGAACGCGACGAGAACGTTTCGTCCGAGCGACAAAATGCCATTGTGTGTCGCTGCCGAGTCAGCAAGA
>CAIJTL010000840.1 GCA_903823545.1 uncultured Planctomycetaceae bacterium | reverse complement strand
GTGGTGTCCAAATTCTGGCGGTGGCATGACAACCAGCCTCCCGTGAGTCCGTTCGTAGCGCCATTGCGGATCAAATTCCGCTTCAAGGAATTCGTCGCGAGTCAATTCCGTTCCGGCGTGAGTTTTAGTGAGGAGCAATTGTGTTTGGATCATGCTCCGTGCCTTCCTACGTTGGAGGTCCGCGTTTGGTTGCCAGAACAAACTACCGGCTAATGTGAGCCGAATACAAACTTCAAATTTGACGGATCGAAATCACTTCCCTCGCAGCTTCGTCAATGCTTGAGCAGCATCCAGTCGTACTCGTGGTTCTGGATAATCTTTTGAAATTGATTCAATGTCGCGAGCGATGTCGGTTCGACTAGGTTCATCCAGTTGTGAAGCGAGGTCGCCGATTGCCTTTAGAGAGTTCGATGTGGAGATGACCGAAGAATCTCCCGATGGAGCTGCGGTCTTGGTCGTCACTGCGGTGGCTAAGACTTCCCGTAGCACCGAGATGCCGTCGAGCGATTTTTGTCGAGCGAACGCGATTGCCGCGTTCAGTCGCGTGTTTACATCGCTGTCTGATAGCAAAACGGTCAACGTTTGCTTGGTCTTTTCCAAAGGAAAAAGACCAAGCGTGAATGCTGCTGACGACCGCAACAAAGGGTCGCCGTCTTTCGCCACGTTCGATAACTCGTCCACGATCCCTTCACCAGAGAGTCCTACCCCACGCTCATTGGCTCGATATGCGATTGTCGCTGCAGCCAATACGGCATTTTTACGAACCTCGCGATCGTGCTTCTCATTCATCGCGTCGCGCAACACCGGCAGCACTGTGTCCGGAACATCGAGCGTTCCGAGCGTTCGAATCAGGAACGCCTGCTGATCGATGACTGTCGGTTCGGTCGAACTACTCTTGAGAGTTTCAGCCAAGAAGGCGCTCAACTCCTGGGCGACCTGAGGGTTTGTCGCCAAGCGCGGTCCGGTGATTCCTTTGCGATTCTGATCTGCTGCGAGTGCTTGGGCGAGCCCCATTGCGCCTCGACCTCGACGATGCTCGTTACTGCTCTTCATGTCGGCGAGCAACGCTTGCCAATCTTGTTCGGCAGATGCCAATTTTCCAAAAAGCAACCAGGCACCGACGATCGCGGCGACGATCAGGCCAGGAACGACAAAAAGCTGCACAATGAACTTCGCAGACGGCGGCTCGACCGGAGGCAAGTCCGGCAATAGCTCCGTCGCGGGAAGTTCGGCATTCTCTTGGTTTTCAACTATCGGGTCAGACATGAATCACGGGGCGGGTTGGTAGAAACACGTGGAGTAAGAGCAACGTCTAGCAGTGTCTTCGCTTCGACAGCAAATGGCCAACCATCAAGCAACATCGTTGATGGCTATTGGTCGATATCAATCGGTCATTTTTTAGAAGCATTGAGAGCTGATTGGAATGCGAGGTCTGCATCGACCATCATTTCGGCAAGCTCACGGAACGAGACTTTCGGCTCCCAGCCGAGAACTCGTTTCGCTTTGCTAGCATCGCCTCGCAGTGTGTCGACTTCCGCAGGACGCATGAAACGGGGGTCTTGTTCAACATACTTTCGCCAATCGAGGTCGAGGTGTCCGAAGGCCGCATCCAGGAATTCACGGATCGTGTGCGTCTCACCTGTTGCTACGACGTAATCATCCGGTTGAGGTTGTTGCAGCATGCGCCACATTGCGTCGACGTAGTCACCGGCAAACCCCCAATCGCGTTGTGAGTCGAGGTTGCCGAGCATCAGCTTGTCTTGCAGGCCAAGCTTAATGCGCGCGGCCGCCTGTGTGATTTTGCGGGTCACGAAGCCCTCGCCACGGCGAGGTGATTCATGGTTAAAGAGAATGCCATTGCAGGCAAATAGACCATAAGCCTCGCGGTAATTGATCGTCTGCCAATAGCCAAAGACCTTCGCACACGCATACGGACTACGTGGATGAAACGGTGTTTGTTCGTTTTGAATCGGCGTCGTGACTTTGCCAAACATCTCGCTGGAAGATGCTTGATAGAAGCGGACTTGCCGCCCAGTTCGCTGCTGATGCAATCGAATTGCTTCCAACCACCGGAGCACGCCAACGCCGGTGACGTCAGCCGTGTAGATTGGCAAATCGAACGAAAGCCGCACGTGGCTTTGTGCAGCGAGGTTATAGATCTCGTCTGGTTTGAGCGCGTCGAGCAGCGTTCCAAAATTGCTGCCGTCAGCCAAATCACCGTAATGCAGATTCAGCCCTGGAGGCTCGCCGATGCCAGGCGCATTACACGGGATCAGGCCGTGGACAACATAGCCTTTCTGAATCAGTAGTTTTGAAAGGTAATAGCCATCCTGCCCGGAAATGCCGGTGATGAGTGCGACTCGTGAGGAATTGTCTGTCATAAAAAATCTTCCAACGGGCTGCGTAGGCTCGGTTAGACACAAAATCCTTCTTTCGCAGCAAAACCGCAAGTCGCGCTTGGTTCTCCAGTCGATGGACGATTATGATAAGTCGCCACTGATGCGTTTAATGGAGGGTCTCGAATTATGCTAACGATGCTCGGAAGTCCGCGACGGTGCTGTGATGGAGTTACTCGACGCGAAACCCTGAAGGCAGGCGCGCTTTCGATGCTCGGGGGATTCGGCCTGCCGCAAATGCTCGCTGCAGAAGAGGCCGGCCTTGTCGGTCACGCGAAAGCGAAGAACGTCATATTTCTGTTCTTACTCGGCGGTGCCGCAACACAAGACATGTATGACCTGAAGCCGGAAGGCCCTTCTGAGACGCGAGGTGAATTTCAGCCGATTCCTTCCAACGTTCCGGGAATTGATGTTTGTGAACACTTGCCGCAGTTTGCGAAGTGGGCTCACCGAACGGCGTTCATTCGGTCAATCAACCATAAGGCTGGGTGTCACAACTGTCTGCCGTGTTACACAGGCTTCGACCTGATGCCTCCGGACCAGCATCCGCGCGACACGGATCCTCCCAGCATGGGGTCGGTCTGCGAGTATTTGAACGCCGGCCGAAAGAACTTGCCCGATTACGTGTATATGCCGGTTTGGCTGGGATGGGGGCAGGCGTTCCGTCGATCTGGCCCCTACGGCGGTTTCCTCGGAAAGCGATTCGATCCGCTGACGACAGAATGCACACCGTTCTACGACAAAGACTCGTTTGCCCCGCTTCCGGGTAATCCTCAGATCGTTCGAGGAGCGCCAGCGCTACCGAATAGTTCGCTTCAAGATGGCATGACCGTCGATCGATTGAATTCGCGCCGAACCCTGTTGCAGCAGATTGATGACCAACGAAAACAAGCCGAGAAGCGACTTGCGGTCGCATCTTATGACCGAAATCAGCAACGAGCCTTCGATGTGCTGACCTCGTCAAAGTTGCGAACCGCTTTCGATGTGAGTCTCGAAGATCCACGAACAGTTGATCGCTACGGCAAGACCTTGTTCGGAAACTCAACGCTCATTGCTCGGCGGCTCATAGAGCAAGGCGTTCGATTCGTGAATGTCACTTGGGATTTGTTCTGGGGACCGGTCAACGTCGATTACGACGCGTGGGACACGCACGTCAAGAATTTCCACATTCTGAAAAACAACAAGCTTCCGGGGTTCGATCAGACATATTCGGCATTGATGGAAGACTTAGATGCTCGTGGATTGCTGGACGAAACACTGGTAGTCGTTACGAGTGAAATGGGCCGAACGCCGCGAATCAACGGTAATTCAGGCCGAGATCATTGGACGAATTGTTATGGCTCTTTGCTAGCCGGGGCAGGAGTTCGCGGCGGAACGGTTTACGGTGCGTCCGATTCACAAGCGGCTTACGTCAAAGACAAACCACTTCGTCCGGCCGATTTGAATGCGACCATTTACCGTTGTCTCGGCATCGATCCAGAAACTCGAGTCTCCGATCACGCAGGGCGCCCGGTCGAAATTGGACAAGGTGGCCAGGTCATCGAGGAAGTTCTGGCCTGATTAAGGCGACGGAGGTTCGACATGTCTGACCAGTCGCAGGCCACTCAACAAGCCGTGGCACAGACTCAAGAAGAAAACAAGTTGCTCAGATCTTGGTTTTGGTTGAAGAGCCACGATCAGACATTTGTCACTGTGTTTGTCGGCGTTTTTCTAGTCTTGGTTACGATCAACTGGCTCCGACTGAGTGGCTGGGGTGCGGTCCCGCTGGAGATCGATCGCCACGCGGCACGGCAGTATGACTATCGGATTGATATCAACAGCGCCAGTTGCATCGAGTGGGCTCAGATTGAAGGGATCGGTGAAACGACTGCCCGCAAAATTGTTGAAGATCGAGATGCAAATGGCCCGTTTCGGGGTTTTTCGGATATTCAACGCGTCAAAGGGATCGGCCCCAAGACTCTAGAGCGAATACAACCATATCTGCGCGTCACCAATGACGTCGATAAGAACGTAGAGTCAAAACCGGATACCGCGCGAGATTGAATCTTGGCGAACGGTTGATAGAGTACGGGCCACTCATGAATCAGTGTTAAACGATTACGGTGCGTAGGAAGGTGCAATGTCGCTGACAAAAGAACGGAAGACAGAGTTAATTCGTGGTTACGCCCGGTCGGAGGCCGATACAGGCTCGCCGGAAGTTCAAATCGCGATGTTGACGGCTCGAATTAACGGCTTGACTGGCCACATCAAGGGGCACGTGAAGGATCACGCCAGTCGCCGCGGATTGTTGATGATGGTGAGTCGTCGCCGTCGCCTTCTCGATTACCTGAAGCGGGTCAATGTTGCCAGCTATCAGACGATTTTGGAAAAGCTCGAATTGCGTAAGTAGCCCGCCGCCCGCGAGGCGTCGTTGTTTTTCAAGCTCTACTCGACCGGCCAGTTTTGGCCTACTCTCATTTGCAAGCTTAAATGGGAGTTTGTTTCGGGTTGGTCTACGCAGACCGCGTGAGCCTGCGCAGTGAGTCCATTACGAACGACGCTCGCCTTTCTGATTTGGCTTTGGGCCTTTCAATGGGACGTCGCTGTCGTTGCGATGTCATGGATCACAGACACAGGCAGAGTAGGAAAACAACGTGAAAGTAACAGTTGAACGTGAAATTGGCGGTCGGGCACTTAAGTTCGAGACCGGTGAACTGGCCAAGCAGGCTCATGGAGCTGTAGTTGTTCAATATGGCGAAACTTGGGTGTTCGTGGCGACTGTCAGTGGCCCGCCCCGCTCAGCAGATCAGGATTTCTTCCCGCTCACGGTCGATTACCGGGAGCGATTCGCGGCTGCCGGAAAGTTCCCCGGCGGATTCTTAAAGCGAGAAAGCCGGCCGTCGACTCGCGAAATTTTGACTGCTCGTTTGACCGACCGACCGATTCGCCCATTGTTCCCAGAGGGGTATTACGACGAAGTCCAGGTCATGTCGAACGTTCTCTCGGTTGATGGCGAGAACGATCCCGACGTACTGTCGATCAATGGCGCCAGCGCTGCTTTGATGCTCGCTCCCGTTCCTTTCAACGGTCCAATTGGGGCCGTTCGTATCGGGTTGATCGATGACCAATTCGTTGTGATGCCGACGCTTGAACAAACAAAAGCGAGCCGACTCGATTTGGTTGTTGCGGGCAGCAAGGACTCGGTCCTGATGATCGAAGGCTTTGCGGATCAACTCCCGGAAGACCAAATGGCTGACGCGATCATGTTGGCTCAACGTGAGATCGCCAAGATTTGTGAACTGCAAGAAGAACTCTGCGCCAAAGTCGGTAAGCAAAAGACTCCAGCACCAGTTCGTGCTGAGAACCCGTTCACAGCTTTGTTAAAGAGCGAAGTTTACGCACAGCTCAAGGCCGCGAAGGCGAACACCAAGAAGGCCGAACGTCACGCTGGAACCGATGCCATCAAGGACGCACTCAAGGCGAAATACTTTCCGGAAGGTGCTGACCCGACTGTTGGCAGTAAGAAAGATTTCTCGGAAGCGTTTGGTGCATTGGAATCCCGCGCTGTTCGCGATTTGATTCTTGAAGGGACTCGCTTGGACGGTCGCAAGATTGGCGATCTTCGCGCTGTCTCCTGCGAAGTCGGATTGATTCCGCGAATTCACGGTTCAGCCGTCTTCACTCGCGGCGAAACTCAATCTCTGGCTCAGATCACTCTCGGTACCGGTCGTGATACCCAGAAAGTGGACGGCCCGGTTGAAGAGTACGAGAAGCGGTTCATGCTGGACTACAATTTCCCGTCCTACTCAGTCGGGGAATGCCGACCGATTCGTGCTCCAGGACGTCGAGAAATTGGTCACGGTGCTTTGGCGGAACGCTCGGTGCATTGGGTCATCCCCAGTGCCGAAAAATTCCCCTACACGATTCGCGTGATCTCCGACATCATGGAATCGAACGGCAGCAGTTCAATGGCTTCGGTTTGCAGTGCGACCCTCGCGTTGATGGACGCGGGCGTGCCGATCACTCAACCGGTCGCAGGTATCTCGATTGGTCTCGTGAAAGAGGGCGACAAATACACGTTGCTCACCGACATCATGGGCGACGAAGACCACTTCGGCGACATGGACTTCAAGGTGGCTGGCACCGGCAAAGGTATCACCGGTATTCAGCTCGATCTGAAGATCGACGGCATCAACGAGCCGATCATTCGCGACACGTTGAAGCAAGCCTATGAAGCACGTCGTGAACTTCTCAAAACGATGCTCAAGTCGATCGGTCGTCCTCGAACAGACCTTTCGCTGCACGCTCCACGCTTGCACCAGGTCAAGATTGACCCAGAAAAGATCGGACTCTTGATCGGCCCAGGCGGCAAGACAATCCGCGCGATTCAAGAAGAATCGCAAACACAACTCGACGTTGCCGAAGATGGAACGGTCACGATCGCCGGTCGCAATGCGGCAGGCATGGAAATGGCGATCTCTCGCGTTGAAGCGCTGACCGAAGATATCAAGGTCGGTCGTGTCTACACCGGCAAGGTTTGCTCTGTGAAGGACTTTGGAGCGTTCGTCGAGATTGCTCCAGGCAAAGACGGACTATGTCACATCAGCGAATTAGCCGAAGGATTTGTGAAGTCGGTGGCAGACGTCTGTAAGATTGGCGACATCATCGAAGTCAAAGTCATCGCGGTCGACGACCAGAATCGCGTAAAGCTTTCTCGCAAAGCGATTCTGATTGAGCGAGCTCAAGCGGCCGCCGCAGCGAATGGAACACCGACGGACGCTGCTGAATAAAGTGCGATTATCAAAACTCGAAGACCTCCGAAG
>CAIJTL010000839.1 GCA_903823545.1 uncultured Planctomycetaceae bacterium | reverse complement strand
GGAACGATCGACGTCGCCAGCGACCGTCGCCTGGAAGGTGACCAGACGGTGGACCTGACCATCGCCGGATCGCTCTCTTCGACGTTGAACACGCTCGTTTCGATCGGCGATGCCACGCACACGGACACGATCACCGACGACGAAATCGGAGTGATCAACTTCCAAGCGGATCAAAGCAACAACGAGAATCTCGACCCGACGATCCGAGCCATCTTGACGATCACTCCAATCGGCACCGGCACCGTGGCGTTGGAGCCAACACTGACCGTGGTGGCGACAGATCTGTTGTCAGGCACGGCGCTCAGCGGGACGGATTACACCGCGTTCGTACCAGCCACGTTGACGTTCGCGGCGAACTCGAACGCGAATGGCAGCAATCAGATCGACTCGTCAACCGCGACGCTCGACGTCATCAACGATCGCCGAACGAAAGAAGGGAACGAGACAGTCAACTTCGGTCTCGGCACGCTGTCGAGCACCTTGGATGGCCAGACCTCGCTGGGGGATATCACTCACACCGACACGATCGAAGAGAATGACTTCATCACCGTCGCCGGATTGGCGAACTCCAATGAGGGAGACGAGTATTGCTTGGACGTCACTCTCAATCTCGATCCGGCACCGGACGCGTCGACCGGTTACACGATCAACTGGGACGACGGGACCACCAGTGTCTTTGGACCTGGCGGACTCAGCAACGGAACCGTCGAGCGACACCACATCTACGACGACGACATCGGTCCCGGACTGTCCACGACCTACGACGTGACGGTGGATACCGTCGAGGACGTGACGGTCAACGCCGTCTTAACCACAGTCAACTACCTCGACCAAGCAACTCCCAGCCCGCATCAAGTCACGATCCACAACGTGAATCCGCGCGACGGAGCGTCCTTTGGTCCGGTGTCGTACACCGGCGAGGATTTGTTGCTGGCCTGCAACTCGACCACATCCTTCCCCAGCGGCACGCAATCGCTGACCGGCACGCGACTGAATCTGACCGGCAACGTCTACGAAGGGATCATCCTGCGGATGCCCCTCGTCGCAGCGGGTCTCGCAACGAACGCCACGTCGATCACCTTCACAGTGACAGCAGACTGGGACATGCTCTCCGCTGATAACGATCTCGGTATCGCAATCACCGACGGCACGACCGCGGTCGGCTCGAACTTCGGCGATAACGGCGGCGGCTTCTTGTGGGGCGAACAAGGGACGGTCTCTGGCAACCGCTTGATCAACACCTTCTATCCTTCGGTTGGCACTCTCACTCGAACGACTCCTTTCACCATGAATGTGACCGTCGCGTCGAATGGACAGATCACGGTTTCAGGAACGAACGCCAGCAACGTCACCAAAACTTACGTCAGCACGAAGACGTTGGTGCTGTCGAATCAGCTCGACCTGATTCTGGTGAGCGAAAACCTCGGCGAGTCCTACGGCTTGAAGACGCTCACGGTGAGAGTCGCAGCGACCGGAACGGACTTGGTCAACGACGGCCCAATCAACGAAGGAAGCACTGGAACGGTCTCGTTCGTGGCTCCACTGTCCCCCAATGTGCCGTTCGATCCTTCAAACGCCGACACTGTAGCCGGCTTCCACTACGCCTTCGACATGGACAACGACGGAGCCTTCGATGACGGATTCGGCGACGGCACTTATGCAGGCTCACCAAACACCAGTGGCACGGCGACAGTCCCCGCCAGCTTCCTCGACGACGGAGTGACAACGCTCACGGTGCGAGGCCGCATCATCGACAAGGACGGCGGCTTCACGGACTACACAACGCCAATCACCGTCAACAACGTGGCCCCGACCGCGACGTTGTCCAACGGCGGCGCGGTGAATGAAGGCTCGACTGGCTCAGTCAGCTTCTCCGGCCAGATTGATCCGTCCGCTGCAGACACCTTCTTCGGTTTCCACTACGCCTACGACTTTGACAACAACGGCACCTTCGATAGCGGCAACGGCACCTACGCCGGTTCGAGCGACACGACTGGCACCGCCACGGTTCCAGCCAGCTATCTCAACGATGGTCCAGCGACACGCATCGTGAAAGCACGCATCATCGACAAGAACGACGGCTACACCGATTACTTGACGGCAATCACCGTCAACAACGTCGCCCCGGTCTTCGACGCGGGTGTCAATGAAACGCTGACGGTACTCGCCAACGGCGCCTTCAGC
>CAIJTL010000838.1 GCA_903823545.1 uncultured Planctomycetaceae bacterium | reverse complement strand
CAGTCCACACCGAGGGTCACGTCGATCGCGGAATGGACGTCGATGTCGATCGTCACATCGGAATTGAACTTCAATCCGTAGTCGTCGAACGCATCGCCGAAGTGCAGCTTGGTGCTCTTGGTTTGCTCCGTGGCAATCGCGACGCTCAAGCCGACACCGCGATCGGTGAGCGTGAGTTTGATGCCATCGGCGGGATTCGCACTGATGGTCGAGATCCAGAAGTTGTTCAAGTAGGCGAGCAGACCGCGCAGCGTCGGCGGAGTGATCGGAGCAGGTTGCGTGTCGTGAATGACGAACGCTTGCCCGGCCAAAGTCTGGTTGGCTGACGAATTCAATTGCAGCGTGTTGCCGTCGGTCACCGAGGCGATGACGAACGTCGCCACCGTGTCGCCATTGCCGTTCACGAACACCAGAGACTTGCCGACCAAGTCGCTGGTGAAGCGACCTCCGATGGCGGTGAACGTCGTTTGGCCGCCGGTGATGCTGCCGTTCGATCCGCTTCTCAGGTTTCCGGGGTCCGGCAGATTGCTGGGATTGGCGGGTGCTTGCGGTTCTGGTCCGGTTGGAGACCCACCAGGAGGAATACCGCCGGGCGGATTGTTGAAGGCGTCCAGCTCGGCCAGGTACGTCTGATAGGCCAAGTAGTAGCTGATGAACTTCCCGGCTCCGGTCAGCTTCTTCGCCCCCAGCAGGTCATCGATCGTCAGGTCGGTTCCTGGGATGACTTCCACCAGCGAGCTAGCTGCAGTGCGGTTGCCGCTCTTATCAACCGTGACATCGAAGTTCTGATTGAGATCGTCAATCTCACCAGCCAGATCGTGGAAGAGATCCGTCACGAACGTGTTGTTGTCGAGCGTGATGTCGAAGTCGGTCGGCGGTGAGATGCGGCTGACAGTCGTCCCGTCCGTGAAGACCACGGGCGTCGCCATTGCAGTCCGTTGCGGAACCGTCTGATTCACTGCAGCGCCGGTCTTGTTGACTTCGATGCTGACCTCGCCGCTCAGACCAATGTCTTGAAGACCCGCGCCCGTCAGCCCGACTTGCCCCGAACCTTTGATTGCATAACCGCCGTGAGTGCCCGCCGGCCCGCTCGATGTCAGCACCGCGCCAAGCGTGCCGTTGCTGAGCGACAAGCCGACGCCGTTGACTCCGAGGAACGCATTGACGTGCTCCGCGCCGACCAGAACGACTGTTTCCAAACCGACGGTCTGCTTTTCGATGCGAATGTCGGCGGTCATGTCGATCAAGTTCGCGACGCTGAGCGTCCCGCTGCCGAAGACCTGCGGATCACCAACTCCGTCTGCGAAATTCAATTCGATCGGACTGCCGAGCGTCGGGATGTCTTCATCGACAGCGGCTCCAGTCTGATTGACTCGCGCAGTCAACGTGCCGCTGGCAGACAGTCCGCTGATGCCGACAAGACTCGCAGTGCCGGTCGTCGAGAAGGCATACGTCGGATCGGCTTGCGTGGTCAGCGTCGTATCGAGCTGATGATACATGACCAATCCGAACGATCCGTGATCGAGTTTGACCCCCACTTCGTCGGCGGTCCCTGCCGATATCCCGACAAACGCACTGATGTCGGTTCCGGAGACCATCAGTTTTTCGTAGGTGACTGTCCCAGTGACGTGCGATTCGAACGTCAAAAGGAAGTCCCCTTGAGCGGTCGCGAAGTCGCCACTCGTTGTGACGAAGTTGCTCAGCTTCAGTGCGCCCGGAATGGTGGCGCTGTTCGCCGTGAAGTAGTCGCTGTAGTACTCACCGAGGAAGTTGTTGACCCCTCGTTTTCACTCCGCAGCAGCGGCACTGTGGGCAGCGCTTTGACGACCAGTTGCAACCGATCGAAATGCTCGACGACATCGAAGTACCGCGTGCCATCGCCGAAGCCATAAAGATGTTCGCCGACGGCAAAGCTGCCGGTCTGCGAGCCGAACGTCAGGAAATCAAACGTTGTCCCGACATCAGGTT
>CAIJTL010000837.1 GCA_903823545.1 uncultured Planctomycetaceae bacterium | reverse complement strand
GCGATCAACCAGATGCCACTTTCGACCATTAATCTGCCAGGGCATCTTCGCATCGCGTCCGAGTTCGCTCGTTGTGACATCCCCCGCTTTTTTCTTTCGCACTGCATCTGCGTCGAAGAACTCTCGCTCGCTGCGAAGACCTGTTGCGAGAATCGGCGCGAGTGCCGCAGCGGTGTGTGAAAAATGTCCGCTGTCCGTTGTCCGTTGACCGTTGGATTTTACTCCCGGCGAACTCTTCCCCAACTGACCGCTGACAACTGACAACTGCCCCTTCACCACATCTTCAGGCGTCCCCTCCGCCACAATCCAGCCGCCGCCGTCGCCCGCTTCGGGACCGAGATCAATGAGCCAGTCGGCGGTCTTGATGACGTCAAGGTTGTGTTCGATCACGACGACCGAGTTTCCTTTTTCAACCAGGCTGTTGAGCACCTTCAACAACTTGTCGATGTCATCGAAGTGCAGGCCGGTGGTCGGTTCGTCGAGTATGTAAAGCGTCTTTCCAGTTTGTGGTCGTGCGAGTTCTGCAGCCAGTTTGACGCGTTGAGCCTCACCCCCCGATAACGTTGGAGCCGATTGACCAAGCGTCAGATAATCCAACCCGACCGCGCACAGCGTCGCCAGCGGGCCGCGAATTTTGGGGATGTTCTCGAACAACTCCAAAGCTTTCCCGATCGGCATATCGAGAACATCAGAGATCGACTGACCGCGATACTTCACCGCGAGCGTCTCCGCGTTGTATCGCTTCCCTCGGCATTGATCGCATTCGATCCAGACGTCGGGGAGGAAGTGCATCTCGATCATCTTCTGACCGTTTCCTTCACACGCTTCACAGCGACCTCCCGGCCGATTGAAGCTGAATCGTCCCGGTCGCCAACCGCGCACTTTCGATTCGGGCAACTGGGTGAAGAGTTCGCGGATCTCATCGAACACGCCGGTGTATGTGCCGGGATTAGACTTCGGCGTGCTCCCCAGCGGCTGTTGGTCGACAACGATCAGTTTGTTGATGAACTTCAACCCGCGCAGCTCATCATACGGTCCCGGAGTTACATTAAGCCGGTACATCTCGCGGGCGAGCGTCTTCGCCAGTGTCTCTTGAATGAGCGAACTCTTCCCCGACCCGCTCACTCCAGTCACGACGGTCAACGTCCCTAGCGGAATTCGCAGATGCACATTCCGAAGGTTGTGGTGGCGAGCACCAATGAGCTCAAGCCAACCGCCACCGGGGGGAATTTCACGCAGAGGCACAGAGGCGAGGAGGTTCGGAGAAGAGGCTTTTACAGATTTCTTTGAGGCGCGTTTCGCATGTAATTCAATGTTATTACTCGTTGTCGTCGCTTCCCCTCCGCGCCTCTGCGCCTCTGCGGGAAATTCCCCCGAAGCCATCCGCCGCGTGATCGGAATCGCAATCTCCCGCCGTCCCGACAAGAACGCTCCGGTCATCGACAGTTCATTCTTGCCAAGCTGCTTCGGCGAACCTTCCGCCGTCACCGTGCCGCCGAGTCGTCCCGCTCCGGGGCCGAAGTCGTATAAGCGATCCGCCGCGCCGAGCACTTCTCGATCATGCTCAACGAGCACCAGCGTGTTGCCAAGATCGCGCAGCTTTTTCAGTGCGGCCAGCAATCGTCCGTTGTCGCGCGGATGCAGGCCGAT
>CAIJTL010000836.1 GCA_903823545.1 uncultured Planctomycetaceae bacterium | reverse complement strand
GTCAGGTAGTGGCTCGACCGGTAGTGGCTCGACCGGTGGGACGACGACGACAGCGCCAAGTTGGAATCCCTTTGTGCTTCCGGAAGGGATCAGCTTTGAGAGTGTTCAACTTCCGGCGGAGTCTTCAATCGGAAATCTGCTCGCGTTGCAGCCGGTCGGGACCGACTCGTTCACACAGACGACAGTCACGGAGATTGCAAACACACGGTTGGTGGTGACGCTCGCGCAGAACTACGTCAACGCCAACACTTGGATCTTGACGCAGTCTTGGACCAAGGAGTACGTCATTACTCAATCGTCGGGCAGCGTCCCCACCAGCGGTGATTGGGACACGTTGAGCAGTTCGATCTCGTCGATCAGTTCGAGTTGGTCAAGCGGGACAAGCTCGTCTGGTGGCTCAAGCTCATCGAGCAGCTCCTCGACCTCGTTAGGGCCGTGGAGTTCCACGACTCGCAGCCGCGTGACCACATTCAGCATCACGGTGAGTAGCGGCTTCGGAGTTCCAGGACCACCGGCGTTTCTCAATCAGTCGAGCAGTTCCTCATCAGCCGTCTCAAGCACATCTTCATCCGCGTCATCGACGGCCCCCAGCAGTTCGCCCGTGTCGAGTAGTGCCGTTGCTTCAAGCAGTACAACGCCCGTCGTTCCTGTCGGGCCGGTTTCCACAGTGACATTCTCGGACATCGATCTACTTGCCGTCAGCAAGGGAGACTCGACCGACAACTCCGACGTAGTGACCGGCAAAGTGGACACTTCGAGCTTCGCAGGGAAAGCGACCTTCACTGCACAAAAGAATTTCGTGTTGACGGAATTCGACAGCGTGCGACCAGACCTCACGCTGGGGCACACCACGCAAATCGCGTTCGGTGCAGCAACCAATCGCCAGATGAAGTTCAAAGCAGACTACGACTTGTTCGACGCCAAAGGGACCGTCCTCGACGCGACCAACAGCCCGACCACCGCCACGTCACATCCCTACGGCACCCCGGTCGTATTACGCGGCACACTCCCCGCTACCGATCCCGCAACAATCCTCGACGGCACCGCCGCCCCCACCGCCACTGGCGGTAATGGCACACGCATCAACGCCTATGGCAGGCTCACCCAAAACGCCGCCGAATCCGAAGGCTGCACTGTCACCGCCGAAGCAACCACCGACATCGGCGAGGAGATCGAGGAGTCCGATATCGACGGTGAAGTCGAGATCACTGCCGACGCCAGCGGCAACATCGCGGTGTCCAATGGACTCACTTACGATGACCAAGAGTCCGACTCCGTTACCGGCGACGTCGAATACTTGTCATTCGGCATCGACGAAACGGACAACGCTGGCATCACCGCTGACTTCGAAATGGACATCTCGCTCGACGATGCCGACTTGCCAGATGACACCTCGACCGCGACCTCCAGCCCCCCTTCTAGCGTTTCCTCCAGCACCACTTCAACGATTCCATCTTCCGCGATCACCAGCGGCAGCCCCGGCGGTGGTTCAGGAAGCAGCACTCCCTCACAAGGCGTTCCCGTCGTCAACCTCAACAACACGTTCTCCATTGGTGGTGGTGAAACAAAGTTTTTGCTGTTCAACACTAAGAGAACCATCGTCACCCCTGGTAGCGGCACCAACCCCAATGCGACTCCCATCACGCGAACATTGACGGGAGAAATCAGCCTGACCATCGGCGGTGGTATCAGTGGCTCGGTCGTCATGGGAATATCGGGTTGGACTCCCACGATGACGATCACCGCGTCTGGAAATCTCACCGCCAGCTACAACGACGTGAGCCTCGATTACTACACGTACGGCTTCGATATGATGCCTCCCGAAGGCTACAACTTGGTGATCTGTGATAAAGTGAGGTACTTCAAGGCTTCAGACGTCACGAGTGCCTCGCTCACCTTCACCGTCACGTTGAACCTGGGAGCGTCCTCGTCTACGCCACCGGCATCGGCCTCGCTCACATTCGACTTGGAACGGCGCGTGATCGATATCAACGGCTGTAGCAGCCACGTCAGGTACGAGCGAATCGGAGACCCCACCGACTTCTACGAAAATCTGAGCCGTGGAGAGAGCGGCTATGTCGGCTCGGTCATTACCACCGGCAACGCGACCAACGGCCTCACGACAACAGTCAAAGAAAACCCCAGCTACTCTTGGTTAACCAGCTCATCATCAGGCAACCCGCCAACACCTCCCGAAGGCCCTGCCAGGGTAATTACTGCAGTACTTGATGCCGTTCAACTTGGCTTGGATCTTGCTGGCATGGTTCCCGCTGCTGGTGAGGTCTGCGACCTCACCAATGCCATCATCAGCGCCGGTCGGGGTAACACTGGCGATGCCTTGCTGTCATTAGCTGCCGCCAACCCCTTCGGCGGCCAAGCCGTCACCGTCGGCAAGCTCGGCAACAAAGTTGGCAAAGCGCTCGCCAAAAACGCCGACAAATTCGACGAGATGGTCGATGGCGGCAAAGCCATCATGAAGAAGCTCGATGACGTCCCGTGTACTTCCCCAGGTCTCTGCTTCGCACCAGGCACGATGGTTTTGACGGAACAAGGCGAGCGGCCCATCGAAACGATTACCAAAGACGATCGAGTGTGGGCACACGATGTGGTGACTGGCGAATGGCGGCTCTGTTCTGTGCTGCAAACATTCGTCCGCGATTACGAAGGTGATGGCGTCTTCGTCACGGTCGAGGGAGAGACGATCGAATCGACGTTCCATCACCCCTATTGGGTCGTAGCGGGCGAAGCTCTTGTGAATCGCCCGCAGTGCGACCACCATGAGGTCGTTCAAGACACCGGCGTGACTCCGGGCCGCTGGGTCGATGCCGGAGACCTGCAAATCGGCGACATACTCCTCGCCCGCGATGGCCGATACGTTCCCATCACCGCGATGAGAATCCAACCGGTCGCCCACCCCGTCCACAACTTCACAGTCTCCCAACTCCACAACTACGCCGTCACCCACCTCGGAATCCTCGTCCACAACAACTGCGGAGATGAATTACGCTCAGTTTCAAAAGCGGTGAACTCCGACATCATTCATGCAACCGAGCGAGCGATTGAACGAGGTGTTTTTCCGAATGCGAAAGAGGCCGGTGATGCTCTAAGAAAACTAAGCAAAGAGATCACCGCAAATGGATTTCCAATTGGGACAATTCCCGATCCTAAACGTCTTGATTCTGTTTTAGTCCCTATTGGAAATGGCCATGCTGTCT
>CAIJTL010000835.1 GCA_903823545.1 uncultured Planctomycetaceae bacterium | reverse complement strand
GCGCTGGTGCGAGATCTGAAGCAACGTGGCTTGCTCAATGACACGCTAGTTGTGTGGGGAGGCGAGTTCGGTCGCACGCCGCAAGGGGAAGCTCGAGACTCACTCGGTCGCGACCACCATCTTGAAGCCTTTACCATGTGGCTTGCTGGTGGCGGAGTGAAGCCCGGTCAATCAATCGGTCAAACGGATGAGATCGGTTACTACGTCACCGAAGAACAAGTCCACGTCCACGACTTGCAAGCGACGATCTTGCACTTGCTCGGCCTGGACCACAAACGGCTGACGTT
The DNA here is from genome assembly GCA_903823545.1 of uncultured Planctomycetaceae bacterium. Lineage (GTDB taxonomy): Bacteria > Planctomycetota > Planctomycetia > Planctomycetales > Planctomycetaceae > SXKJ01. Next base: position 4,222 of record CAIJTL010000835.1, on the reverse strand, counting down.
CCGCTTCCAAGGCCGTGACTATCGCCTGACAGATGTTGGCGGGAGTGTGGTTGAAAAAGTGATTGCGTGAAGCCGCTGCGGAATGTCCAATGACAAAATCCCAAAGAAACGTTTGCGTGATTTAATTAAATTCACGCTTGGCGTCTCTTTGGGATTTAGTGTTTGGGCCTTGGGGTTTTTCCCATCAACACGACCACCTACGGCGCTGGCTTAAAGACTCGCTGCAACTCTTCAAGTGACGTGATCCCCTTGGCGACATGTCGCAGGGCATCTTTCGAGAAGACGGTCATTCCGTCGGTTCGTGCTTGCGTTCGTATTGCATTCGCGTCCGCACCGCTGATGACCAACTCTTTGATTGCAGGAGTCATCTCGATGTATTCGTAGATGCCAGTGCGACCGAAGTAGCCGGTGTCGTTGCACTTTTCGCACGGCGGCGGTTCCTCAACTTCGCCCTTTTCGTTCTCGGTTGCGACCGGTTTGCGATACAGCGTTTTGGTGTCTGAAGGGAGTCCGACCTTGGCGATGAGTTTTGGATTTGGACGATATGCCTGCTTGCAGTCTGGGCAGAGCTTTCGAATGAGCTTGCCGTTGATCACACCCATGAGGCCATTCGCGACAATGTTGGGGTCGCCGACCCATTGCACCAGTTGCAGAATGGCCGTCGCACAATCTTTGGCGGGCATCTCGCTGAGAATCGTGATCTGTTCTTGCATCGAGAACACGGTCTTCGCGATTTCCGGTGTGGTGACTGGATCAACGAAAGCCACATCTGATTCAACGCGAACCACGCGCATCAGTGTTGTTTCGAGATCATCGCCAGGATTCCCATTGAACTGCGCGACGTTGATGACTTCGCGAGTTCCTAGCGAACGAATGGCATGGATTTGATAGAGGTAGCAATCGACTCCGCGCAGCATTCCAAAGGCCGTTGTTGTGACACCGGTATTGGGTGTACCGACAGCAAGGCTCAAACCTTTATGCTGACTGGTCCACTCGCGAATTCGAGTCCGCAGTGCCTCTGGCATTCCCAAGTCATCGGGGGTGATCATCTTCTCTTTGAGGTTGCGGAGCTTGATCGTGAGTTGTTCGCCCCCTTCGATCGGCTTCGTCTGGACGATGACTTCCCAAGGCTGCTCTTTCCACTGAGCCTTTATCCCGCCGACTTGTGGTTGATTGCGAACCTTGATGTCGAGGCCGCTCAAGAGCTTCAACATCTGCGTGATTGCGAGCCCTTGTGGTTTCGCCAGCTTGCCGCCGGCATACGGCATCCCGTCAACAACGAACGCTACTTGTGAGCGTTCTCCTTTGGGATCGACGCGAATGGTTTCCGCTCGCCGCGAAAGACCGTCGGTGACAAGTTCTTTTGCTGCGTTCAATCCAGCTTGAACGAGCTTTTGATTTTCTTTGAGGTTCGCTTCTTGGCCATTGAGTGCGCCCTGAAAGAGAACCAGTTCGATCTCTTCTTCTTCGTCATCATCATCAACTTCAGCCTTTCGGCCAAAACCAAAAACCACGGCGATTCTCCCTTTGGAGTGCGGCATCTAGACGCCGCATTGAAACAGATTCAACAGGTCACTCATCACGAACAATAAGTCGAGCTTCTTGATGGAAACCCTAGAGCAGTCCGTACTTCTTCAGCGTGCTGATCAGGCTCTCTTGCTGTTTTGCGTCGAGTGGCGTGAGCGGCAAGCGGACTTCACCCGTGTCGCGACCAAGCAATTGCATGGCTGCCTTCAACGGGATCGGATTAGTCGAAAGGCCGAGCATATCTCGGCAGAGCGGGAACAGTTTGCGATGCCACGTTTGAGCGGTCGCAATGTCGCCTTTGTCCCACGCGGCGAGCATCGCTTTAACGTCCTTCGGAACGATGTTGCCGACGACCGAGACAACTCCACGTCCGCCAAGCGCGAGCAGAGGTAGCGTTAAACTGTCGTCACCAGACAGCAGCGTGAGGTTGCTCAATGCGAGAATTTGTGAGGCTTGATCCATTGAGCCAGTTGATTCTTTCACAGCCACAACACTCGACAGTTCGCCGATGCGAGCGATCGTTTCTGGCTCGATGTTCTTGGCTGTTCGCCCCGGGATGTTGTAGAGAATGATTGGCAGATCGCACGCTTCGGTGATTGCCTTGAAGTGTTGATAGAAGCCTTCCATCGTCGGTTTGTTGTAGTACGGTCCTACAACGAGTGCTCCGTTCGCTCCCGACTTCTTGGCAGCAACGGTCAGCTCAATCGCTTCCGCAGTGCTGTTGGATCCAGTGCCTGCGACCACTTTGATTCGTCCACGTGCTTGTTCGCAGACAACGTCGATCACGCGATGATGTTCGTCGTGCGACAGGGCCGGGCTTTCACCAGTTGTGCCGACAGGGCAAATCACGTCGGTCCCTTGTTCGACATGCCAATCCACCAGCTTCCGCAGTCCCGCTTCGTCGAGCGCTCCCCCTTTGAACGGAGTGACCATTGCTACTGTCAGTCCTGCGAACATTTCCCCTTTGCTTGCCATGATCAAGTTCTCTGTGTTTGAGTATTGAGTGAGGTAAATTGTGAAGTCCGAATCGGCGTTTTGATCAACTAACCGGAAGCGTGAGCGAAGGCGGGCGTTTCAATAGACTCTGACTTCCAAGGCTCAAGAACCGTCTGCCCTCGCTGACACTTCGGGTTACTTGGCGGGTTCATCGTTTTTATCGAGCCTTCCAATCAATGTCCGACATCCGTGACAACGCGAGTTGCAGCGCGTGCGTTCCGAGTTTTCCGCCGCCTTGAGCTTTCAACGACAGATAAAGCTGATTGCCCAAAGCCAAGCCGGGAAGGGCGAGATTCATCCGCTTCGCCTCTTCAAGTGCGATCCCCATATCTTTGATGAAGTGCTCAACAAAGAAACCGGGATCGAAGTTGTTCGCCATGATGCGCGGTCCAAGATTGGACAACGACCAGCTTCCGGCGGCACCGACTGAAACAGACTTCATGACCGTTTCCAAATCGAGTCCAGACTTGTAGCCATACAGCAACGCCTCGCAGACACCGACCATATTGCTGGCGATGAGAATCTGATTCACCATCTTCGTGTGCTGTCCCGCTCCGGGACCACCCTGATGAATGATCGTCTTGCCCATCGCCGCGAAGCACGGCTGCAACGCATCGACGACTTCTTTGTCACCGCCGATCATGATCGACAACGCGGCGTTCTTCGCACCGATGTCGCCCCCGGAAACCGGAGCATCGACGCTGAAGACACCTTTCGCTTTCGCTGCGTCAGCGATCTCAACCGCGAGCGATGGTTCGCTCGTGGTCATGTCGACCAGGATGTTTCCAGGCTTTGAACCCGCGAGGGCGCCGTTCGCACCGAGCATCACTTCGCGGACATCGCTGGGGAATCCGACGATTGAAAAGATGACGTCGCATTGTTCGGCCAGAGCTTTCGGTGTTTCCGCCCAACCAGCGCCCTTGGCAATGAGCGCATCTGCTCGCGACTTTGTTCGAGTATAAACCGAGACGGCAAACCCAGCCGCCAACAAGTGACCGGCCATGCTGTTGCCCATCACGCCTGTGCCGATCCAGCCAATCTTCGTCTTTCCCGGAGCAATCACCGGAACCGTCATCGCATTTCCTCTCTGAAGAATTTCGTGTTGCACAGGCGATTTGCCTGCCAGCTCCCGTCTCGCGGTCGGCGACAGGCAAGCCGCCTGTGCTGCGTGTTTAGCTCACCGCATGCGGGGGACCGCAGTATATCGGCGGGATTTCGGCATCTCTACCACGCGGTCAGTCAGGTCAGCGGTTGATCAAAAACGTCGCCGTTTCTGCGAGAAACGGCTGCACAATCGTGACGACGTGCGCGGGAATCGCAGCTTCCTCAATCGCCCTGTTCATCAAAGTGACCCAGCGGTCACGAGCGGCAGCTGAAATTTCAAACGGAGCGTGTCGCATCCGCAGACGAGGATGTCCTCGTTCTTCGAGATACCGTTGAGGGCCGCCGAACCGGTAGACGAGAAAGTCTCGCAGCCGTTTTTCCGCTGCGGCCAGCTCGTGTGGCGGATACATCGGGCCGAGTATTTCGTCGGCGGGAACCTGTTGATAGAAGGCAGCCACCAAGCGGACAAACCCCGCTTCGCCGATCACTGGGTAAACCGAAGACATCGCCGCTTCGTCGGGCATGTAACTGAACTCCGTATGTGTTGTCGCGGCGCAGCCGCAAGTACGTAGCCGTCATCGCTCCGCGTGACGAG
>CAIJTL010000834.1 GCA_903823545.1 uncultured Planctomycetaceae bacterium | reverse complement strand
GATCAATAATGAGTGCCATTGAGTGCAAGCCCCACGTTCGTCATTGAGTCTCAGGTTCTGTGGCCTGAGTCGAGTCACGGCGGGTTCGCCGAACATCAAGAAAGGGAGAGCATGCGAAAGGTTGTCTTTGGTTTGTTGGCGTTGACTGCAGTCGTCGCGATTTCGGATTCAGCAGAAGCACGTGATCGACGCTATTCTTTTCGTTCACAACGAGTGAGCCGCAACTACGTCCAACAACCGGTCCAATATTCAGAGCCACAACAAGGTTACTACTACGAGCAACAAGAACGTCCGAGCTTTTTTGGCGGCTTGATGGAGATGGAGCACCGCAAGAACGCTTGGCTGCGTCGGACGTTCCTCGGTGAATAGTCCAGCGGTGAATAGTTCTCAGCAGTAATGCGCGGGACCGATTCCTTAAAATCAGTACGCTCGCAACTCACGACGAAAGGGCATGTTCGTCTGGGTTGCGAGCGGCTTTTGTTATTCGCGACTCACGACTTGTACCCTATTTGCGTGAGTGGAAAGACCTCAAGCAAGCGATATCCACCACCCCGCCGCCTTGAAGTTCGGTGAATCCAGTTCCAAACGATCTTGAACCGCAGAGGACGCAGAGAAAATCTCAGAACTGAAACCAATGCGATCTCAGCGTCCTCAGCGGTTCAAAGTTTTCTACTTCGCGTCAGAACTGGTTATCAACGTCATTGTTTGGGGTCCGAGCGAGACGCCAAAGCATCGGAAACAGCCATGACCACACGAACCCTTCGAGTCGGACAGCCGTGGCGTGTGTTTGTCATCATGTTGGCTGTGATCTTCGTCAACGAGACGTTGATCATGTTGATGTTGCCGCGTGTGTTGCCAGATGACGTGAGTTGGTTCACTGAGTCCGTGCTCGACGCCTGGTTGCTGACGTTGACCGTGGCTCCCATCTTTTGGATTTTGCTCGTCCGCCCGCTGAGATTGCTGGCTGAGTTTCGGACAGAGATGCTCGCTCAAACGATCGCGGCTCAGGAAAACGAGCGACGACGAATTGCACGCGATCTGCATGACGAAGTCGGGCAATCGCTGACTTCGTTGCTGATTGGTCTACGAACGGTGGCGGACTCAGATTCGCTCGAAGCGTCACGATCCCGAGCAGAAGAGTTGCGGGGGGTCACAGCGAATGTGTTGGATGACATCAAACGTCTGGCTCGTGGACTCCGACCGAATGTGCTTGATGACATTGGATTGGTTCCGGCACTCGAACGACTCGTTCAAGATTTCAGTCGCACGCATGGCATTGAAGTGTCGCTCGACGCGCATGGACTCGCGGGAACTCGATTTACTGAGACGATCGAAGTGACGGTCTATCGTCTTGTGCAGGAATCGCTGACGAATATCGCGAAACACGCACAAGCACAAAACGCCCACGTTTCTATTCAGCGGCATGGAGAACAATTGCAGGTTGAAGTACAAGACGACGGACGCGGGTTCGCAGCTGTCCCGACAAAACAGTTGATGGCGGAGGGACACATGGGGCTCACGGGAATGCAAGAACGAGCCGCACTGTTGGGAGGCGCTTTAGTGATCGAGTCCCAGCCAACGCAAGGAACAAAGGTCATTGCGACATTACCGTTGTCTGAATTGAATGCCATGTGAGTTGCGACAGTTGTGAGAAGCACCAATTAATGCCCAAAATCAATTCCATCGAAGCGACTTCGGTCTGGCTTTGAAACATTGAGAGACGAGCGATGAGCAAGATTCGAGTTTTGATAGTAGACGACCACGCTGTGCTGCGATCGGGTTTACGGATGCTGATCAATGCTCAAGCTGATATGGAAGTTGTTGGTGAAGCTCCTGCAACTTCTGAGGCACTTGCAGCAACCAGAGAGATCCAGCCCGACATCGTGACACTCGACCTATCAATGCCCGGTGGCGGTGGATTGAAGTTTCTAGAGCAGGCACGCACCGAAGGGCTCAAGGCTCGAACTGTGGTCCTGACAATGCACGACGACCCGGCCTATTTTCGCTCGGCGATTTCAGCCGGCGCATTGGGGTATGTTGTGAAGACCGCTGCAGACAACGAATTGTTAACGGCCATTCGAGCGGTTAATGACGGTCGTCTCTTCGTGAGCATGCCGGGGGGCAAACAAGATGAGTTGCTTCACGCACAATCGGGAGCAACGGGGAGTGCACTTAGCGATCGTGAGCAACAGGTATTGGTCTACTTGGCCGAAGGTCACACAAACAAAGAGATCGGCGAACGATTGGACCTGAGCGTAAAGACGATCGAAACATACCGCTCACGCATTGCTTCTAAATTGCAGCTTCGATCGCGAGCTGAAATCGTTCGATACGCACTCGATATGGGACTGCTCCGACAAGATGGCGGTGCTACGCCAGAGGCCTGATCTACGGCTCGCCAGAAAGTTTACGCGGTGGGAAAGTTGGCTCGTCGAATCGTCGTCGCTCAATGGCTGGCATTGCTTGCGGCATTAGCGATCGTGCTTCCAGCGGAAATCGACCACCGACGTGAAGTCCTCCAAAAAATGGCGGGACAAAACTGGATTGTGGCGTTTGAGTTTCATGGCGACTCAACTTTGCCCCTCTTACTTCTCTGCGTCGCACCTTATTTCTGGCTTGTCCGTCGACCGTTTTGGAGCCCAACCGGCCGCTGGTGGGGACGTCTGAAAACGTGGTGGATTGAACGGCCTGCTGAGCCGAGGACTGATTCCTCCGCGTCTAACCGCCTGACTCTTTTCGCATTAATTTTGATTGCGGTGACATCGTTGGCGATCAGTTGGCGAGTCTCCGAACAAACGATTCAACCACGTTCGTTGAGTCTCTTTGCGGGAGTTCCGTTTGATCGCGACGAGTATCGAGTTGGCGATCTGCCTCCTGCGTATCACGATGAGTTCAGCTATCTGTTTCAAGCGAAGACTTATCTCGCCGGGCGTTTGTCGTTTCCGAGTCATCCGACTGCCTCGCGGCTGTTCGATCAAATGCATGTGGTCAACGAGGGCCGATTTGCAAGTCGATATTTCCCCGCAACCGGCCTGTTCATCGCGCCGTCGTTGTGGTTCGGTTGGCCAATATTGGGACACTGGCTCGCAGGAGCAGCGACGTGCCTGTTTGTGTTTGGCATCGGTTTTGAATTGTCGAACAAAGGGACAGGATTCGTGGCAGGGATGCTGACGGCACTCTCGCCGGGAATGGCTATCTTTGGCAGCTTGTTGCTGGCACATCATCCGACGTTGCTGGGCTTGAGCTTCTTCGCGTGGTCGTTTTTGCGATGGCTACGGCGTGAGTCATTCATTGACGTGGCATTCGCAGGAATCGCCTTGGGCTGGGCCATGCTGTGCCGACCGATGACAGCGGCGGGATTCGCGTTGCCGTTTGGCTTTGTTTTTTTGATGCAGTTGTTTCGACAACCACGACACATTGATCAGCCGGAACGCGCTAGCGTCCGGTTCGGATCCGAAACCAGTAACGAACCGGACGCTATCGCGGTCCGGCTGCCTAACCCATCCGTCAAAGTGAGCAACGTGAGGCTGACACCGCCCCGCTCATCTGTCGTGTGGTTGCTCGCAATGGCGTTGCCGTTGGTTGCGGGAATTACCCTGCTGGCGATTCACAACAAAGCGATCACAGGCAGTTTTACGAAGACTCCGTATGAACTCTTCAACGATGTCTACACGCCGCGGCATGTTTACGGATTCAACAACGTCCTGCGCGGTGAACAGCATCTAGGGCCGCGAGTGCTCGAAAACTACGATCGCTGGGCGGTGAATTTGACTCCTGGCCTGGCGGCGGAGAATTCGTTGAAGCGCTTGCTGGCATCGTGGCAATGGACCTTGGGAGTTGTGCCGCTGCTGGTCGTGAGCGTGATCTTTGTGCTTACCGGAAATACTCGTGATCGGCGTTGGTGGTTGATCCTGGCGAGCATCGTTTCGTTGTTTGCAGCACACGTTCCGTACTGGTTCACCGGAATGTTCGATTGGCATTACGTGTTTGAATCCGGCCCGTTGTGGTGCCTGTTGGTCGCTGCGGTGACAGATACGCTGGGAAGAAGCTGGACGGCGGCAGATCGACCTCGGATGCCGGTTTGGTGGGCGTTGCTGATTGGCGGAACGGTCTTCATCAATCACATTGAAGCGATTCCGTTTTGGTATTCGTCGAAGCTGCAAGCGGGAGTGGAACAGGTCGCCTTCTCGCGTTTGAAGTATCAAGCGTTCGATGAGTTGTTGCAGCGTGAAGTGCGTCATCGTCCGGCGCTCGTGTTGATTGAGGCCGATCCAAACGATCGACACATCGACTATGTGGTGAATGATCCGAGCTTGTCTGCGGAGATTCTTCGCGGTCGATATCCTGTCGCCGATTGGCCGATCGAGCGGATCAGTGCCGAGTTTCCAGAACGCCACGTTTATTTGTACCGCGCAAAGACTGGCGAATTGAAATTGGTCACGAGGGTGAAAGCGAAATGACTACTCCGAACTCACCGCGACGAATTGCAATTATCGGCGGCGGAATTACCGGCCTATCAGCAGCGCTTCGTCTCAGCGACATCGCTCGCGAACGACAACTAGCGATTGATGTGACGCTGTTGGACTACTCGGATCGGTTGGGAGGCGTACTGAAGACCGAGCGAATTGGCGAGTATCTCGTCGAACATGCCGCTGATATGTGGATCACCAACAAGCCAGAAGGAGTTCGTTTGTGTGAGCGGCTTGGGCTTGCCGAGCGATTGATCCAGACAGACGCAAAGTTTCGTCGTTCGTTCGTGCTGCGAAACGGAACTCCCTACGCCGTGCCCGAAGGGTTTCAGTTGATGGTCCCGGAGCAGGCTTGGCCGATGTTGCGATCTCCGCTGCTCAGTTGGCGTGGGAAGCTGCGAATGCTGTCGGAATTCTTCGTCACTGCGCGACGTGACGGGGCCGACGAGAGTTTGTCTGATTTCGTCTGTCGTCGGTTTGGGCGAGAAGCATTCGAGCGACTCGTGCAGCCGCTGGTCGGTGGGATTTATACAGCTGATCCAGAAAAGCTGAGTCTGAAGGCGACGCTACCTCGCTTCATCGACATGGAACGAACGCATGGCAGTTTGATTCGAGCGGCGCTCGCGGAACGACGAAGTCGCAAGACAAAGGAAACGGGGACGAGTGGCGCTCGATATGGCTTATTCGTTTCTCTGCCGAATGGCCTACAAGAACTGATGACAGCCTTGATCGAACAGGTCAAACCGAACACGAAGATTCGATTGCAGACCGCAGTGCAAAGCGTGCATAGAAATGAGCTTGGACGGTTTGTTGTTACCTCATCATCGGCTAACTCATCGTCAAGCAGCGAAACATCGCGAGAGGAATTCGATGCCGTCGTGCTCGCCGTGCCCGCGTTCGTGGCCTCGCGACTGGTTAGAGATGATCAACAATCGCTGGCTGATGAACTGAGCCGAATCGAATACGCTTCCACCGTCGTTGTCGCCAGTGGCCACAAACTGTCCGACATTCAGCATCCGCTCAACGCGTTCGGAATGGTGATCCCGCACATCGAACGCCGGAAAATTCTAGCGGTCTCGTTCACAAGCCGTAAGTTTCCAGGGCGAGCCCCAGACGGTCATGTGTTGCTCCGGACGTTCGTCGGCGGCGCCTTGCAGTCTGAACTGAACGACTTGAACGACAATGGCATCATGGAAATCGTGCGAGATGAACTGCATGACATTTTGGGGGTTCGATGGAACCCGGACTTCGCGGTCGCGCTGCGGCATACACGAGCGATGCCGCAATATCACGTCGGACATCTCGATGTTGTCTCCCGCGTCGAAGAAAAGTTGTCATCCTGCCAAGGGCTCGCGCTCGCAGGAAGTTACCTCCGTGGAGTCGGCATTCCAGACAGCATCGGCAGCGGCGAGTGTGCGGCGGAGAGAGTCTTGAGTCAGGTCGTGAGTGAGTTCTGATGAAAGGGATCTGATGGCTCTGGAAATCGTGGCTCATCGCGGTGCGTCCGCCGACGCACCGGAAAATACGTTGGCGGCAATTCAGCTCGCGTGGCAGCAAAACGCTAACGCGGCAGAGATTGATGTGCTACTGACGGCGGACGGCGAGTTGGTCGCCATTCATGATGAGACCACTTTGCGAACCGCTGGCGTCGATTGGACCGTTGCGAAACGATCGTTGGCCGAACTGAAAACGTTGGATGTCGGTTCATGGAAAGCTTCGTCGTTTGTTGGCGAACGCATTCCGACGCTGGCCGAAGTGCTCGACATCATTCCGCCGCGCAAACGACTCTTCATCGAAGTGAAGTGCGGTGCGGAAGCGATCCCAGAACTGCAACGTGTTTTGGCTGCGTCCCGGACATCACGTGAGCAAACAGTGCTGATTAGCCTTGATTTCGACACGATCGTGGCCGTCAAACGCGCGATCTGTGATCGAATCGCTTTCTGGGTGACGGAGCAATTCGCTCACGAAATCAACGGCGAGGTAACGCTTAGTCCGCCGACACAAGAACTGGTCGCAAAAGCGGTCACCGCCGGACTTGATGGACTCGACATCAACGATCTGCCGGAGCGACCAAAAGGCGATATCGAACTGATTCGACAAGCGGGTCTGCAATCGTGTGTCTGGACAGTGAATTCATTCGATCGAGCAATCTGGCTGCGCGACGAAGGAATGCAGTCAATCACGACGGACGTCCCCGGAAAGTTAGCGGCGCTGCTTTCGTAGAACGGGCGCTCTTGCCCGTCGCGTTACCGCGACTCGACGGGCAGAAGTGCCCGTCTTACGGTTCAGCGGGACAAAACCTATTTCGTCGCAGCGCGACTCAGTCGGTCATTGAGTGCTCGACCAAGTCCATGATTCGGAAACTTGCGAGCGACAATTCGAGAGACTCCCGCCGCGTCTAGCCGTCGCAACGCGGCAAAGAATGTTGCCGCCGCTTCGGTGAGATCGCCGGTCTGCGACAAGACTTCGACCGCTGCGAATTGTTTGGCGTCTGGCTCCGCACACAACATCAACGCACCGACTCGATCCGGCGACTCGATGTGATCGAAGTCATCCACAATCGTCAGCGGCGTGCGCGGAGCGTAATGCTGTGGCAGCATTCCTGGTGAAGGGGCCGCTTCGTCAGGATGAGTCGTCGTTCGCTCGGGGACCGAGACTGGTCCGATCACCGCTTCGATTTCTTCCAACGGGATACCACCCGGACGCATCAAGATCGCGTTGTCACCATCAATGAGCACGACCGTCGATTCCACTCCCACGGAGCACGGGCCGCCATCGAGGATGTAGTCAATCTGGTCGCCGAGTCGCTCAGCAACATGTTCGGCAGATGTCGGACTGAGTTGTCCAAACGGATTGGCACTCGGACCAACGATCGGGAGATTGACCTGACGCAGCAGTTCCAACGCGAGCGGATGCGCGGGCATCCGAATGGCAACACTCGGCAACCCCGAAGTCACGAGGTCAGCCACGAGATCCGTCTTCGGCACGATTAACGTCAGCGGACCCGGCCAAAACTTTCGACTCAGCCGCTCTGCCTTTTCTGGCCAGACCGAGACCAGCCGATCCAACCACACTCGATCGGCGATATGCACAATCAACGGATCAAAGTGCGGCCGATTCTTCGCCGCAAACACGCGAGCCACCGCAGCGACATCGAGCGCATTCGCTCCCAACCCATACACCGTCTCCGTCGCAAACGCGACCAACTTGCCGTCTCGCAACAACTGAGCGGCGTAAGCGACGTCGTTTCCGATTTGATCGTAGCTCCTGGAAGAAAATGCATTCATTGGCACACCCAAGAAACAACAGTTACGACACCGATCGCGAAAACAATGAACGTAGAGAGCAAAACCAGAAAAATGACAACAGGTACAAGGGAATGTGGCTTCCGCTCAGCTTGTGACTTGGCCGGTAAATCCTCGCACCGTTCAAACCAATCGAAACCAACGTCAGAGTCGTCGGTCAATAAGTAGCTCAAATCGGCAACAACAGCGTCGTTCGATTGAATCGAAAGAGGTGCAACAGCGATGCTGAGGAATTCAATACCCAGTCGAAGATAGCCCCGCTGGTTGCCGACAATCTGGCACTCGTCAGGACCGCCTCCGTACTGATGTAGTCGAATCCGAGCCTCTTCGCGCGGAACCATATCGTTAAGATCCGACGCGATTTTCTGGATGTGCTCGATGTTCAGAGGATTCATAACAAGATCATGTTTCTCAATGGGAATCGGCGCTTATTTTGAGTGCTCAGTCTTGGACGAGTGCTCCACCCTTCTTTTCGAGGTGCAGGTTCCAGCGTTCGACGGCGACTCGGCGTTGG
>CAIJTL010000833.1 GCA_903823545.1 uncultured Planctomycetaceae bacterium | reverse complement strand
TCGCCAAAACGTCAACGACATCGTGCGCGAGCAAACGAACGGGCTTGCGTGGATTCCTGGTCTAGCCATAATGCCGCCCCAACGTGCGTTGACTCCTCTTGATTGCCGGAACTCAGGGATGTGGTGCGGTAAGTGTCAAGCTGATGTGGCGGCTGAAGTGTCGCCTGATAACCAGCGTGTGTTTTGCACGGTCTGTGGTGCATTGCTCACGATGATCGATACGCCGCCCTCCCGGCCAAGTACCGAGCGGCCTGCGTCGGACAAGACGAAGGACGCTCGTGATCTCCTGCAACGCTGGTCGAGCGGGAAAGTGCTTGATCCATTTGGACCGCCGATCAAGAAGATTGATCCAACTGAAACGTCAACGAATACCGCTCAAACTCAAGTCGCTACTCAACCGATTGCTGCTGCTGCCGAACGAGCGGTAAGTATGCCGGAAGCGACTCCGGACGTCTCGATCGAGACATTCAATACACCGACATCTCTTTCGGCTCCAGCATCTTCGATTTCAACAGCCGCACAATTCACGACAACTCCGCTTGCGGCATTGTTGCAGGACACCCTGGCGACAACGGTCGCAAGCCATCCGGTTGACGCTCCCAAAGACGAAGTCACTGCCGAAAAACAGTCCATTGAGCCGGCGCCGCCAGAATCCATCAAGCCGGTGGCGATCGTGTCTGCTCCCGCGTCCGTTCTTCCGATCGCGCCGGCCGAACAACGCCAAACTTTCGAAACGAGAACGCCCTCACTCCGAACATCTCCGAGTCCGTTCGTGGTTGCGGCAATGAACTCGGCGCCGGCAGCATCACCACTATCTACTTCGTTGGGAATGACCAGCCTGAAACCGGTTGAAAATCCATTGAAGGCCGCTCCGTCAATTGAGCGACCGGCAACCACAATGCCGCAAAGTCCGTTCGAGCAGCCATCGAAACCTGAAGCGTCGACGATGTTTCCTCCGCCGGTGAAGATTCGAATTGATCCCGCACACGACCAGCCTGGATTTCAGGGATCATCCGCAGCAACTTCGATGGCATCGCCAGCGATCAATCAGGCAACACAACACGATTCGAGCGGTCCGTTCGCTGTGAAACCTGCGCCTCCCAAAGTTGAGCCCCGTCGTCACACCGCATGGATACCGACTTGGGACCCCGCATTTTGGCGGACGGAGCCATCCTCGTCAGGGAACTGGACTTCAGCAGCAGGGCAGTTGCTTGCCTACGCAGGGGTTTTGGGACTGACCGTGGGAGCCTGCATGGTGGTCTGGAGCTACTATGGTGGGCCAGCGACTTATGCTCCGACCGGCTGGCTCATTGCGACGGCCGGGCAGATGCTGTTGTTCTTCGGGGTTGTGACGCTGGTTTCCGGCGGTCTCGAACAAACGACAGAGCAAGTCAATAAGCGAATCGAACAACTCGGCGACCACATCATTCGGATCGAGCAAGCGGCTCGCGAAATGAATGCTCGCGGAGTTCCGCCGGCCCACTTTGGAAACGATCGCGATGCCATGTACGCGTCACGCGAAGCGGTCAAAGACTTAGGCGACGAACGCTCGGTAGTAGAACGCTAAGCCGGTCACTGACGTCAGCACGAGGTCAATGACAGATAGCCAACCGAGCGTTCTGTGTAATCGGCTGTGCTCGCAGGGGGCAGGGGGAAAGGGCATTCGTCGCAACGCCAAGATGATCGTTATTGCCCACAACAGCGGTGTCGAAATCGCAAAGCATAGATGCACGTAAAGAATCTGACGCGCCGCAGCAAGCTGATCCACTGACAGAGCCGGCGTTCGTCTTCCGACGATATTCTCCCAGCCGCCGTGCATCCGAATGTCGACCTCGAATGCGATGACCGCAACAAGCAGCACGCCCGCTAAGAGGAGCTGTGCGTTTCGGTGCCCAAGGTAATTTCGCTTCACCTTCACGAGATACAAACTCGCCAACAATGCCGGAACGATAAGCACCAGCGCCGTGACGACGAAATCCAACATGAACGTCGATTGATAGCCGAGAAATCCGTTTTTCATAGGGGGTTGACGATGACGAGTTTTTTGAAGGAGGACAAGGCCGCATCGGAAAGGTTTGATTGGCCACTCTTTGATCGGAAGGATTCGAGCCGCCGCGTGACTCGATTACCTTTTGGGGGCCGGACGTTTGAGTCCTCGCCCAGCGAGCGTTTCCGTCACTTCACCATCACGTACCGCAGCCTCGCCGTTGACGAAAACGTGCTTTATTCCGATGGCATACTGATGCGGATCGTCGAAGGTTGCGGTGTCGCGGAGCGTTTTCGGATCGAAAACGACGATGTCTGCAAACAGCCCGGGCTTCAGCAAGCCTCGATCAGTCATGCCGATGATCCACGCCGGCAACGCCGTGCATGATCGAATCGCGGCCTCGATCGAAATGACCTTCTCGCGAACCGCATACTCACCAATCTTGCGAGGGAAAGTCCCGTAACTCCGGGGATGTGGCTTGTCCGAAGAGGGAAGATAAGCTCGGCCATCAGAAGCGGTTGCAACCCACGGCTGTTGCATGACAAAGCGGACGTCTTCTTCGCTCATCCCGAAATTGACGATCCCTGCTCCGCCGTGACGAAAGATCGTGATTGCGATATCCAATGGCTTTGTGTTTTCCGATTCGGCGATTTCCGCAAGGCTTCGTCCGACCCAGGCAGGTTTCGCGGAGTAAGACGTAAGTTTGATCGCGGCACCGTCACGCGCTTGATCCAATTTTTGGGCGACAAAATCACGAATGCGAGCGGACTGCTTTTTGTCCTTGAGTCGCTCGATCAACTTTTCTCGGCCACCGGCGAGAGACCATGTTGGAAGCAGTGTCGCGTCGAGTGAAGTGCTCGATGCGATGTAAGGATATTGGTCAGCGGTCACGACCAAGCCCTCTTTCCTCGCCGCTTCGATCATCTCTGACGCTGGCCGAACGAGCCCCCATGCCTCCTCACCACTCGCTTTGAAATGCGAGACGTGAATCGGACATTTTGCTTCGCGGCCGATTTTGATCGCCTCTTGAACCGCCTCCAGTAAATTTTTGCCTTCGCCGCGAATGTGACTCGCATAGATGCCGCCGTGCTGGCCGACGACCTTAGCGATCTCGGTCAGTTCGTCAGTGTCGGCGTAACTGCTCGGAACATAGATGAGTCCTGTCGTCATGCCCCATGCACCGTCTCGCATTGCCTTGTTCGCGAGCTCTCGCATCTTCGCAATCTCGGCAGGCTTCGCCGCACGTTGTGCGGTCCCGAGGACATTCGCTCGCAGCGAACCTTGTGGCAGCAAGTGCGCGACGTTCGTCCCTGCTCCGTCAGCATCAATCTTCGCGAGGTACTCGGCCACATCGACCGGTCCAGAGCCGCAATTACCAGTCACGATTGTCGTACAACCTTGCGTGAGATAATTGACATTCGCTCGCATCTTTGGCGTAACGATCTGCGAATCGCTGTGATTGTGCAGATCAATGAAACCCGGCGAGACAATCAGCCCTTCGCAATTGATCTCTTGCTTGACCGACTTCACGCGAAACGAGCCGACGCCGACGATCTTGTCACCCTTGATCGCGACGTTGCCAACTTTTCCTTTCGAGCCGGAGCCATCAATAACGGTCCCTCCCTTAAGAAG
>CAIJTL010000832.1 GCA_903823545.1 uncultured Planctomycetaceae bacterium | reverse complement strand
GCTCACGCTTCGGGTTAGTTAAGAAGTTTCGAAACAGCTTCTAGCGCATCCCCGCATCGCCAACCAATGCTGCGGCCGCATCGCGCCAAACCGCGGCTAGCTCTTTCTTCCCCAACTGATCGCAGACGTTCGCTAAGTCGATGCGAACGTCTGCGTTGTGGGGTTCGTTGATCGCCTGCTTGTTGAGCTCGACGAGCCGCTCAAAAAGAGCCCTCGCTGCGTTGCGCCGTTCTAAGAATTCCTCAGCCTCAGCCTCTTTGCCAAGCCGGCGATAGGCCAAAGAGATCTCGTAGAGCGCCTGATGATTTGTGGGTTCAGCATCGACAATTTGTTGAAGCGTCTGCAAAGCATCCGGTGTTCGCTCTTCATCAAGGGCCATTCGCACGATCATCCAAAGAACCTGAGGATCGTTGGGCGACAACTTTTGTGAGGCCAACAATTCCTGTTTTGCCTCATCACGTCGATCAAGAGTCCATAAGCACTCCGCCCGAACGATGTGCGGTTCAACAGCCGTCGCAGGCCATTCAAACTCCAATGCCCTTAAGGCTTCCTCAAATTGGTTCTGCTGAACGAACGCCTTCGCGAGTTCGATCCGAATATCGCCTCTGACGGCTATTGGTGGCCTGAGCTCAAGAGCCCGACGAAAGTCCACAATCGCCTCTTGAAATTGCTCAAAATCTTTGTGCATGACGCCGAGCAAGCGATGCGGCGAATAGTCCAGTGGTGCCAACCGGGCAAGCTCCTTCAAGTGAAACTCAGCCTGATTCATGTCTCCGAGATCGAAATAGGTCGCTCCCAACCATCGATGAGCGTCGGCAAGATCAGGGTCACGACGCAGCAAGTCGAGGCCAACAGAAACAACATTGTTCCACTGTTTGAGTTGATAAAACGCTTCACACAACAATAGTAAAGTCTGGTCGCCTAATTCTCCTTTAGATCGCACGCGCACTAATTCAGCGATCGCTCCACGTGGGTCTCCAGTCCGCAATAGCAAGCCACCACGCAGGAACTGAACCTGGTCAGTCGCATTTGGTTTCTGTCTCAATCGCTGAATCTGTTTGGATACCTGTGTCCATTCTCCACGACCTAGTGCCTCTCGGCCGATAGCGAACTCGTTGAGGTGAGATTTGGTTCTTAACACGTAAAGAATCAAAGTCGTTCCCAAACACAGAGTCATCATCAGGAAGAAGACTTTTCGGGGCAGGTTCACGGAGGACGACCTCTTTCGATGAAACGATCATTTGTCGCTGTTCTTTGCTTGATATGCAGACAGCAAATCCCGGGCTAACTGATGATTGGGGTCCATTTGAATGGCAGTTCGAAGCCAATTCGCCCCCTCATCTTTCATCCCCAAGTCCATCATAATCTGGCCTACTTCACACCGCAGGTCGGCATCGTTTGGAACCTTCAACAGTTGCCCGGTAATCTCCTCAACCCGATTACTCTTTGCACGAATCTCTTCAGATTGTTCGAGCAGTTCGCGTGATCGTTTTGCGTTGCCAGATTGAGCATAAGCCTGAGACAGCGAATATAAGACTGGAGCCTCATAGGGAGTGAGGCTTGCGGCTTCTTCCAATTTTGCAATGGCCTCTTCTGGATGTCCCTCATCCGCCGCAATCTGGCCTAATTCGGACAAGACCGCAGCACGCTCTGACGCAGACAGCTTCATTGCAAGAGCTTGCCGCAAGATTGAGATTGCGGACTCGGTGGCAGCGAGTCGCCGATAGCACTCCGCCAAGCCGATCACTAACTCAGGCGTTCGATCACAGGCCTTTAAGCAACGCTCATATTCACTCTTGGCTTCATCGACGCGATTTGAGCCTTTCAGAACTTCAGCCAAACGCCCCCGCGCTTCACAATGATTGGTATCAATGGCCAAGATCGCTCGATACTCACGTTCTTCTCCGGGACGATTATTGACTCGCCGGCAAATATCCGCTCGCCAAATCATTGGGAATATTGCTTTGGGTTGCCATTCACTCCAAAAACTCAAGCATTCCCAGGCTTCCTTAAGTCGATAGCTCTTTAAATATCCAATCGCCAAGGCTTCGTAGATCTCTTCGGCTGCTCCATCGCTGACTCCTTGAATCATGATCGATTTCAGCCGAGCTTCCACGGCACTGCAATCTCCGCTCTGGGCAATAATCAATAGTGATTGCCGTTCGATTTCGCCCTTCGGCCAGCCGAGCTGCTCCGCTCGCTGCAACGAGGCTGCTACATGGTTCAGATTGCCGGAGCGTCGCTGGGCAACGGCCAATAAATACTGCGTTTCAGCATTGTTCGGCGCCAACTGAGCAGCATGTAGCAACTCTTTAACCGCGAACGCTGATTTGCCAATCGCTATCGCCTGACGCCCAGAATAGATTCGCCATCGTAGCGAAACTTGCGGATAGGCAATGATCCCAAGAACCATGGCCAAGGTGCTACACCACCACCAATAAACCACTCGACGTTCGGTGTTCCGCCAACCAAAGAATGCGGAATTCCCAGCCATTTGATGCTCGCTTCTAAAGTCAACACGCGTCGGCCATCAACCAACCATGCCGCATCGCTTTAGGTACGCTCATGAAACCTAAAGAAGTTCGATCACTCCTTTGACTTCACCAAACATTAAGCGAACAAATTTTGACTACCGAAAGATGACCGCGTCAGGCTGGTAGGCTACCGAAGCTCACTTAGTCACAAGGGGAAATTCAAAAACATTCTTTGACGCACTTGCTTCGATGACAGCAGTCAAACCGCTTTTATCAGGGTTGCCATATTTCTCAGGAATCTCACTTTTGGGTGTCGAGTCCTTCGACTTCCCTTTGTTGGCTATCTGCATTTTCTGCATGTCTTCAGCTTTTAGTTCGCCAGAATTCACCTCTACAGGTACTGAATCGGCATACTTCGTAATACCGACCTTCGCAGTGCCAACCGGAACCCCAATGCGCCCGCCGGTTGTCATTTTGAACTTACCCTCCGAGTCGGTGAAGCCGTTTGAGAGTTCACCCTTCGAGCCTCTCATCGTTACGGTTGCTCCGACCAAAGGATTTCCGTCAATAGTCACTGACCCAGTGGCGCCCACAAGGCCCAAGCTATCGCCACCTCCACATCCACAGATCAGCACACACATTGCGACGGAACAAAATCGCCAGAAACACAGCATATTTAAACCTCGCCCCGATGGCTCGCACCAAGCGATCACGGCCTACGGCAAATCAAAAGAACTCAACGAACCGTATCGTCTTCAGTATTAACACGCGACTACTCGTTCATTATTACACAACGGAGCAACAAACTGCGGAAATCATCGTTAGAAATCACCCACAGGTTTGCTGTCCGCCCGCCCGCCGAGCCGCTGATACGTGTCGTAGTTTAAACTCTGATTGATAAATCGAACCGTCCCATCGGCCATTAAAAAATGAGCCCCCCCTTTGTGGTTCGAGCGAAACCCCCAAGCCCAATTCCATTGATTTGAGCTCGTACAGGTGGGATTGGACGGATTCGGATTTCCGGTGCATGTGTTCATGTTATTCATAGGAACCGCAGTCGATGCGTGAGCGTTTCCGGTGTGATTGTAGTGCCACCACGAGCCACCGGCATGATCGTCAGTGCAACCATCAAGGATTTCGCCCACCATAATCGTGTTTGCCGTTCCATCGGAAACAAGGGCAATCTTGATAGGGGAACCCAGTCGGCTAAACATTCCCGAAAGCCCATTCGCTGTAGTCGTATTACCGTGATCGGCTGTGCCATTCGAATCGTAATTAACCCCAGGCGTCAACCAAGTGTTACAAGCAGCATTGGCTGACGGAGTTCGCTGAGATCCTAAACTACCACAATAGTTCGTTTGTGCCCAATCTCCATTCCAGTCATTCTCACCTAATCCATAGGTCTCGGAGGGGCATTTCGCATACGGCACGTTCTGCTGTCTAGCGCGCTTGCCGTTCTTTAGTATGCTGTCCCAAGCCGGGTTCGCATTCATGTCGACGGACCGAAAAAGCTGCGCTTGGTCTGCGAACGGCAAAATCTTCGGCTGCCATCCAAGCTGTGGTGCCCCCCAGTTTCCACCTGCTGGAGCAAACATCTTATTGGTATCGTGGTAATTGTGCAGCGCAAGGCCATATTGCTTTAGATTATTCTTGCATTGGCTTCGCCGGGCTGCTTCACGCGCTTGCTGAACAGCAGGCAAAAGAAGCGCGATCAAAATAGCAATGATCGCAATTACAACTAACAACTCAATTAACGTGAAAGCACTTCGACGAATACGAAACATTTCGAGCCACCCTTTTGAAAAGAAGAAGCAACGATAACAAGCTGACCGCTTTCCGCGCGTGCGACTCATTTATGCACAAAAGAACTCTTAAAAGTGATAGAGAAATGGTGAGGTCGCATGGATCGTGCAAACGCGATCTCCGGTTTATACGCCGTTTTGTAATTCGTCAATTGCTAGTTTTTAACTATTTTTTAAATTTATATTTTTCAACTTGTCCTCAGGCTGGCACCTCGTAATTTCCGCACCCCGCCGGTTTAAAGGAAGGCGTCGTTGATGTTTTATGCTTTGATGCAATTCGGAATCTAATCGCGATCCGATCGAAGTTACGAGTTGGTGTGGAGACATGGAGTTTGATTCCACTTAGCGATCGACGATTCTCTTCGTTCGTTTCCGTACCTCAACATGCTTACTCAAGGCTCAGCTCCATTGCGTCAGTCACGTAGTCGAACCGGGGTTGCACTTGTTTGGTTTGGAGTGCTGTTATTTGTTGTCGCGGCCATAGTCGCGATTGTTCTGGTGGGTAAATCGCCAAACGCGCGATTGCCCGTTAGCGATCACTCGCCCGCAGAGAAAAGTACGGAATCTGCGACAAGCACTAATCCGGGGTATCTCGGACCACAGGCATGTACTCCTTGCCATTCTGATCGCGTCGCTGAATTCCAGTTGACCAACCACTTTCTCGCATGTCGTCCGCCAAACGCGAAATCTATGCCAGCAGGATTTTCTTCGGGATCCGGAACGTTTCTGTCACGAGATCCGGCGTTGCGATTTGAAATGCAACAGATGAATGATGAGTTCTTCCAAACGGCAATTCATTCGTTTCCAACTGGCGAACAACGAACAACCTCGCGTATTGATTTGGTTTTCGGAGCCGCTCCTAATGATGAAATCTACTTTTCATGGCACGGTGATCGGCTCAACGAATTACCGATTGCTTGGCTCCACCCGCAAAACCAATGGGGGGCCAGCTTGTTCGATCCGCACGGCGCAGGCGATTTTTCACGAGATCTTGGCGTACGCTGCTTGGAATGCCACAACACTTGGGTCGAGCATGTGCTTGGTACGCACAATCAATACAAACGCGAACACCTCATTCTCGGCGTGACTTGCGAGCGATGTCATGGCCCAGGCCGTGATCACGTCAACTATCATCAATTGCATCCGAACGAGAACCTTGGTCAACACATCATTAAGCCCGCCGAGCTGACACGAGAACTGAGCATTGACCTTTGCTCGCAATGCCACAGCAACGCAGTCAAGTATCGTGGCCCCGCTTTTAGTTACCGTCCGGGACGGCCTTTGGATGCCAGCTTCAGAACCCTGACGAGCCATCATCGCGAAGATGATCACGTTGCGAACCAAGTCCAATATTTGCGACAAAGTCGTTGTTTTCAGCAAAGCGAGACAATGACGTGCGTGACATGTCACGATCCTCATCGTCGAGAGGAAAAGAATCTGCGCGACGGAACTGCTGCTGAGCAGTCATGTTTGAAATGTCATCAGTTGGGAGACTGTAGAGAGCGAACCCGACTACCTGTTGCAGTCCAGAACGATTGCGTCGGATGTCACATGCCTTCACGAAACAAAATTCAAGTGTTTTTTGCGACTGAAAATGACTCCTACGTTGCACCAGTAAAAGCTTACGAGCATCAAATTGGCGTTTATCCAATCGCTCAGCAGGAGGTTTTGTTAGCTTGGTATCGCACTCAAGAGGATGATCATAGCCATCAACAAGCCGCGTTGATTACTAAGACTTTGACGGCACATTGGCTAGATATTGCTGAACGCTGTCGTCGTGAGTTTCGATTTCTGGCGGCGATCGACGCTTATCGGCAAGCCGAGCGTTTGGCTCCTTCTCCGCAATCAAAGGAAAAGCTACAAGAAGTCCTAACCCTTCAGGCGAACATCGATACAGATTGGTTCTTGGCATTAAGCCAGATCAAAGCACAGCGATATCCTGAAGCCATCGGGACTCTCCAGAATATTTTGGCGCGGAACCCAAACGTGGCCAAGGTTCACGGAAAGCTGGGGATGTTATATGCAGCGACCGGGCAACAGGCCTTGGCCGTTGAGCATCTACAGAAGGTCAACAAATATGACCCAGATGATCCTTACGGGGAAGGCATGCTTGGCTGGATGGCCTATTTAGATGGTCGGTTCGAGCAAGCAATAGGACACTACCTTCGTGCCAACAATATTGAGCCATATCATGCCAAGATTCATTATCAAATTGGTTTGGCAAGAGTAGGGCTTGAGCAGTGGAAGCTTGCCAGCGATCACTTCCGTCAAGTCTTGGCAATCGATCCGAATCATGCGAAAGCGTGCGAGGCGCTCAGTCAAGCATTGCGCCGACAGGGACTAGTAACCGAGTCGCTTGAATTTGCCTTGCGTTCGGCCCAAATCACTGACAACCAAGATTCAGGCATATTACTTAATCTTGCTGAAATTTTTACCGATGCAATGCGGTTCAAAGAAGCAGATGAAACG
>CAIJTL010000831.1 GCA_903823545.1 uncultured Planctomycetaceae bacterium | reverse complement strand
CGCCTACGACGGTAACGGTCCGAGTGATCTTTCCATGAACTACTCCGAACAAAATCTGCCAGCTGGATTGATTTGGAAATGTTTTTGGGCGCAGAGGTCACAGAGTTCGATGCAGAGTTTGAAGTGATTCCTCCGCGTATGCTGCGCTTGCTTTTCTCTGCGTTTCAAAAAATGAATGTCCGAGGAGTCTCATCTGTTCCACCACGCAGTCGGTCCTGCCAAGAGTTGTTGCCTTAACCTCCAAAATCTGATTCGTCGGTCAGTGTTCAATGTCCAACAAGTGGCCGCTAACATGCCGATCCGATTAATCCGCCAGGAATGCCGAACTGTTATCGACGATCAAATTGTTTTCTGTCGAGATCGCCCACCTACGAAATCCCAACCTGAGGCCCCGATATGCAAAAACTTCCCGTGATCTTCGCTTTGATGACCGCCTTGTTTTGGGGCCTGTATGGCCCGACGTTGGCGATCGCTCGACAGGCCGAGCAAGGGAACGCATTCAAGCCGTATTTGATGATCGGCGTCGCGTATTTGGTTTGGGCGATCCTCGGTGGTGCCGCTGGGATGGTTTACACGAAAGTGCCGTTTTCTTTCAGCGGTGCTGGAGTCACTTGGGGCTTTATCGGCGGCAGCTTGGGCGCGTTCGGTGCCCTTACGCTGACACTGGCAATGTTCAGCTTCAAAGCAGGAACGGCGCGTCCAGACATCGTGATGCCGATCGTCTTCGGTGGTGCTGTCAGTGTGACGGCCATCACCGGCTGGCTCCAAACCCGCAATCTCGAAGGTGCTCACGCCACAAGCCCAATGCTCTGGATTGGAATGTTCGGCATGGCGGTCTGCATTGTGGTTGTCGCATCGAACACGCCACACGCACCGCAAAAGAAACCTCAAGGCACAACGCCGGCTCCCGCCGCCGAACCTGAGCCCACCAATCCCGCTAGCTAGTTCTCAAACGATCGCCCCCACCGAGTTTGCCTCGGTGGCTCGCGGGCTTTTGCACTACGTCGGTCATGGTTTTGAGTGATGCACGGCGTAGTGCAAAGGCCCGAATCCACCGAGATAAGCTCGGTGGGGTTTGTCGAAATTGCTTGTTTGAGGTCTAGTCCCACAGAGCCGGTGTCTTACCGGGGGGAGCTGACGCCACCCCGCTCGCCAACGTCCTCTTTTCATTAATGCGCCATCATGCCCGAAGCTTTCATCTTGATTCCCGGTCGGACGAGCGAGCAGGGTACTACCCTTAACGAGGGGAAATACACTGAGGCATATCAGACCGAGATCAACACGTTGCAAGTGACATCTCAAGACATGCAACGCATGGGGTTGGCCAGCGGTGATTTGGTTCGTGTCTGGAATGAATTCGGAGAAGTGACCGTCCCAATCAAGGCATCCAAAGGTGACGAACTTCCTCCGGGCCTGCTCTTCATCAGTTACGGCGACAAGTCGAGCCGTCTGATGGGCCTCGATACCCAAGGGAGCGGAATGCCAGACAGCAAAGGACTTGATGTCTGGATGGAAAAGGCTCCGTGAGATGATTCTTGAAGGCATCGTCACCAGCGTCAGTCGCGCCGGCGAACTCAATATCGCTCCGATGGGGCCGATCGTTGATGAGTCGATGACGTGGTTGCATCTGAGACCGTTTCAAACGTCTCAGACTTTTCGCAACTTGTCCGAGCATCCGCAGGGTGTGCTGCACGTTGTTGACGACGTTCTTTTGATCGCGAAGGCCGCGATTGGCAAGCTCGAGGAAACACCAGAAACATTCCCGGCCGAGCGGGTCGCGGGCCAAGTTCTGAAGTCCGCTTGTCGCTGGTACGAGTTTGAGATTGAGTCGATTGATACCTCACACGAAAGAACCGACATTCGCGCGCGTGTCGTTCATGTCGGTCGCCTGCGTGATGTGTTTGGCTTCAACCGCGCGAAACACGCTGTCCTCGAAGCGGCCATCTTGGCAACGAGGCTGCACTTGTTGCCACGCGAGGAAATTGACCGCCAACTTGCAGCACTCCGTTCGCCTGTTGAGAAAACGGCCGGCCCAACTGAGCTTGCAGCTTTCGAACTCATTTGCGAATTCGTCGCGAGTTCTCCGTAATTCAAGCACGACGCGCTAGCGAGTGGTGCGGCATTGGAACCACTGTTGCGTTGGAACCACTCGCTGGCGCGTCGTGCTTGTTTTCGGGATTCGCTACTCTCACGCCATGTCACAAACAATTCACATTCAAACGGGTGCGCGACTGCATTTCGGACTGCTGGCGGTGCAGGCTCCGAGTGGTCGCAACTTTGGTGGCGTCGGCTTGATGGTTGATGCGCCGGGATGCCGGTTGTCTGTGAAGACTTCTGCGGAAGATAAGGTTCTCGCCTCTGATGAAATTGCCCCTCGATTGATCGAATGGCGTAACCGATATCGCGAACGATGCCCGACAGAACATCGTCCCTCGGCCTGTTCGATCAAAGTGGTCCAGGCCATTCCAGGGCATTCAGGTTTGGGGTCCGGGACTCAAACGGCACTCGCGCTCGCCGCCGCGTTGTCGAAACTTGGGGGGGAACATGACGTTCCTGCGATTGAGCTTGCTCGTCGAGTCGGGCGCGGCGAACGGCCCGGGCGCGTTCGCATCGTAGCCCCTTACTAACAAAGGATGACGCCGTTCGATTGACGGCGGCATTTGGTGGTTTCTTGGTGGTTCCTAAAACCGCCAATTGTGCACAATGG
>CAIJTL010000830.1 GCA_903823545.1 uncultured Planctomycetaceae bacterium | reverse complement strand
CTACTTCGGCGAGCTCGGTGATCTCGAGCGTCAGGACCTGGCCGTCACGGCCGAGTTGACGCAGAAGAAGACCAAGGCGACCTACTACGACAAGCTCGAGGTGAACCGGGTCGACTACGCCACGCGCGTGCAGACGATCCAGGACATCGGCAAGTCGCGCCGCGTCTGGTCCAAGTTCATGGACGAGATGGTCGATGTCGTCAACAACAGCGGCGACTCGGATCGCCATCTGTCTTGGTTCGACGGCGTCACCATGACATCAGCTTCGGTCAAAGGTGATGAGCCGATTCAATCGAGTGGTCGCTAACCGCAATCAGCCTGCTTTCCAACTGACGCTGGTGAGATAAAACGTATTGTGATTCACAATTAACATTGCCAATCGACGCCACCTGGCTCCCGCAGCGCAATTTCCTTTGCCGAGCAACGCCGTGCTATTACTTCAGGAGGTCTGCCGGGACGTCGTGGGCGATGCAGGCGACGCAGTCTCCTTGAGCGACGACTGATGGGCCTCGGCAGGCAATGAGGACACCGGTGGTCGGTGCAATGACGGGAACGGGGTCTCGTTCAGGGCGTTCGACGAAATGGATCAGTCCGACGATTTGTCCGGCGGCCACATCTTCACCGAGTGCGACGATGTTTTCATAAAGACCGGACTCCGGAGCGAAGCGATAGTCATCGCGATGGAGTGCTTGCACCCAACGAGCTGGTTTGATGCCTCGTTGAGCACGAGTCTTCTTCTCGCCATTGATGGCTCCGAAATGGATCAGCACATTTCGCAAGCCGTTTTGAGTCAGTCGATGCACAGCGGTTGTGACGGGCTCGCCGCCCCCCATTTCCGTTGTGATGACAATCTTTCCTTGGCTTTCGGCTTCGGCAGGAAGAAGACCAGTGCCGGCAATATCGGTGTAAAGGAAACACATCTCCGAACCCCACGCTTCGGTTCCGGCCATCATCTGTTGCCGCTGTTGGAGATCGGGGACTAAGTGCATGTGAGCGCACGGCACAAAGTCGACGCTGCGGCCTCCCGTGTGAATGTCGATGACGATGTCTGCCATCGGGAACAACACCGTGGTCAGGTAGTGAGCCAACATTTCCGACGGAGTTCCGTGAGCGTTTCCCGGAAAGCAGCGATTGAAATTCTTGCCGTCCAGCGGCGATAAGCGCGTCATCGCTTTGGAACCAGGCATTGTCAGACAGGGAATTAGGATCACGCGACCCCGAACATCAGCCTCTTGTAGCTCGCGGCACAACTTCAAGAGCGCCACTTGGCCCGGATACTCGTCGCCGTGGTTACCGGCCATTGCCAATACGGTTGGGCCGTCGTGTTCTGTGTCACGGACACCGTCACCGTCTTTGTCCGAGTTCCGTTCGCCATTCTGAATCACCGTGATTGGCACCATCAGATTCGCCCACCCGCCGAGGTTGTACGAATACGGAATCATCAAATGGCCGTGTTGTTTTCCGGGTTTGTCGAAATCAACAGTCGAGTGAATCTGTGTGTCTGCCATGAACGGTCTCTCGCTTTTGTGTGCTCGATTCGTGGTGTCGCGTCCGCGCAAAGATGGTAGCAACTCCTTGACGAGACGCGCAAGCGAGCGGTTTTCCCGAAAATTGAACTGCGCGTTCGCAGTTGCGGGACATTAACTCGCGTGCCGGCTCGCACAGTCGAGTGGCCTTATTAGCGCGGCTACAATTCGCGACAGAATTTCATTGGTCTAATTTAACCGTCGTATTGAAATCCAAGAGGCTCCCGGCGTGACTCGTATCTTTATGACTTTGGCCTCCGTGAGCACGATGCTGTTGGTGGCTGTTTTCCTCATCGGACTCAACATCGATGATCCGAAGCTACCGGAAGCTCAATCGCTCATTTCGTGGCACATGATGTTGGCTCTGAGCGGCCTCGTGTTCGCTGCGTTGGTCCATGCCCTCGTCCTCACCTACTTCATGGGAACTGGACGCTGGATGGAAGATGTCAGCAAAGCGTACCAACTCGATAACCATTTTCAGGAAGAGACAAAGCGCTTGAAGTACCGCTCGCTTCCGCTGATGTCGCTCTGCTTGGTCCTTTTGCTCGTCACGATTGGATTTGGAGCGGCCGCTGATCCTGCCTCGAAGATGGGCTTCGGCGGCTGGATTGGTTTGTCAGCGGGAACGTGTCACATGCTGACTGCGATTGCGACAGTCGCCATCAATTTCTGGACAAACTTGCGCGAGTTTCAAGCCATCGAACGGAATGGCGAGCTGGTCAACGAAGTGATGAAGAAGGTCCGCGAACTGCGACAGGCTCGCGGGTTGCCGGTTTAGACAACGAGCGGATTGTTGTTTCGGCAAGGTTCTACGTAGCCATCACGCTCCGCGTGATGAGCCGGTCGCTTCATAAGTCGTCGATGTCGCTTCGACACGTTGATCAAAACTCGGCTCGTCACGCGGAGCGTGACGGCTACGTAGCTGCGGTATCGCCGCGCTAGCCTTTGAGCTTCTCCACAAACCTCTGTCGGAGCTTGGCCACTTTCGGTGAGATGACCGCTTGGCAGTAAGGCTGATACGAGTTTCCGCGGAAGTAGCCTTGGTGATAGTCCTCGGCTGCGTAAAACGTCTCGCACGGTGCGACCTGAGTCACGATCGGGCGATCCCAGATGTGAGCCGCATTCAATTCCCGAATGGTTTCTTCGGCAACAAGTCGCTGTGAATCGTCGTGGTAAAAAATCGCCGATCGGTATTGAGTTCCGACATCCGCTCCCTGTCGGTTGAGCGTCGTTGGATCGTGCATCGCAAAGAAGACTTCGAGAAGTTCTCGAAACGAAATGAGGCTTGAAACGAACGTCACTTGAATGACTTCGGCATGTCCCGTCGTGCCGGTGCAGACTTGCTGATACGTCGGTGATGTGACTTGCCCACCGCAATAGCCCGACTCCACCTTACTGACGCCGCGAAGTTGCTCAATCACCGCTTCCAAACACCAAAAGCAGCCGCCACCAAAGGTCGCGACTTGAATGCTAGTTTCTGATTCCGTCGAGGACATAGTTGTCTCCAATTGGTTCATGGTAAGTCGTGAGAATTACGGCGAGACTTGTTTAGCCGCCGACGTACCTGGAATACATCGCGCGAGCGACAGCGATTTCTTGAGTCCCACGAACGATCGCTCGACCGTCACGAAACACAGTCAATTCGAACTCGCCACCACTCAACACTAGCTTAGCCAAGTACGGGTTGTGAGTGATCGTTCCATGACCTTGCCACTTTTGGGTGAGCTCATCGAGCGACAGATTCCCTGAAGTACTCGGAGAGATTTGCACGGCGTTGCGACCGCACAAGATCGTCGAACGCGACCCTTGTTCGCCCGAAAGCCAAAGTCGCTCGCCGCGATGACACGCGGGGCAGTCGCCTCGCGAATACAGCTCGCTGACATCAAGCGTCCGAAACGTGTGATCCCAAAGGTCAATCACCGTCAACGCACGGGGCACATCGTCTTGATGTCCGGACAGAATCTTGATCGCCAACAACGCCTGCCACGAGGCGATCACGTTGACCGTCGGACCGAGGATTCCAGCAGTCTCACAAGTTCCGGTCGTCCCTGGTTCCGGGGGCGATTCAATCACGCATCGCAAGCAGGCCGTTTTGCCGGGCAGAATCGCCATGAGTTGGCCGTGACTACCGATGCAGCCGCCGTAGACCCAGGGGATGCCGGTTTCCAACGAGAGATCGTTCACGAGGAACCGCGTTTCAAAGTTGTCGGTCCCGTCCAGCATCAAATCGACATCGCGAGCCAACTCGCGAATGTTGCGACAGTCGATGTCCGCGACGATCGGCTCCAGTGTGATCTCGCGATTGATCCGCCTCAGCTTTTCCACCGCAGCGATCGCCTTCGGTGTCTGAGCGGCAACGTCGTCTTCGTCAAACAACACTTGTCGTTGCAGATTCGTGATCTCGACAAAATCGCGATCCACAATGCGGAGATGTCCGATCCCCGCACGAGCCAGTGTCTCGGCCAAGACGGTCCCCAACGCGCCGCATCCGACGAGTAACACCCGGCTGCTTTGCAGACGACGTTGCCCCTCTTCGCCCAACGGAGCAAACCGCATCTGACGCGCGTAACGATCGAGGTTTTCTGTCATGAAAT
>CAIJTL010000829.1 GCA_903823545.1 uncultured Planctomycetaceae bacterium | reverse complement strand
CTGTGGACATGCTGCGTTGTCTCCTCAAGGAAAGTTTCATCAACTCCCAAGGAGAACGGCATGTCCACATTCCTCCAACCCAATAGATGCTTCAGGCGGATGAATCTTAATAGAACTTCTACCAATAAAAACAGCCGACGTCTTGAGACGTCGGCTGCGATGGCAAAGTTGCGGTTGTGAAGGACATCACTCATGTCGCATGGACGCCTTGCCGGTCAGGTTTTTACCTGTGAGATAGTTGCCGGTAAGAAGTGAGACTTTATTAAACGGGACCGAGACAGTGACCGTGATCAAATCTTTTGATGCGCAGGACGCGAGGCTATTCGTTGGGTTTGCCGGATTGCCGGTAGCGGGTGTTACCGCAATCGTGATCGAGATGTCTGCCGTTGCCACGCCACAGGCCGAGTTCAAATACGTCTGAATCGCGGAAGTGACGTCTGAGTTCGTGCTCCCATCCACAATCGCGCGACGAGTTCCTTCACGAGCGGCGTTCGTCACCAGTTGGCTGACCATGAAACCGCGACCGAACTCGATGATGCCAAAAACCATCGTGCAGAAAATAGGCAACACCAACGCCATCTCGACGGCGACTGCACCGCGTCGGCGTTTTGGTGCCGCACATTTTGAACTTTGGCGAACCATAATGGCATCCAATTCTTTGGGCTCGATACAGTTAACTCACGAGTGCTTTCTCAGCGTTAAGTTATGGCGGTGCTGAGCTCGCAAGAATTCAGAGTCAAAAGCCTTTCGACCTCTGCTACGCCAGTTTCAACTTTGACGAAACACTAGCTCTCAGCAACTCTAGGTCATGTCAGAACAAGAGCAAATTTGATTTCAAAATCCGCTCGAATTTTCGCCTCTGTTCGCGTTGGGCAAATGGCACCCACCAGCGATATAAACTCCCGCTTGATTTGCAGCACGATGTCGATGTGTTGCTTCAAGACTTTCAGCTTCTGATCGCCGCGATAATGAATTTGGCTTTCCGTCGCCATTCGAATGGCCAACTTGAGGAACTTTTTATGTCGTTGTCTGTTCTTGTCCGTCGATTGGTTCGCAGTTTGGTTGTTTGCTTTGCGACTCCAATTTTGGTTCACGCGGCCGATGCAAAAGCAGGACCGGGAAAGGCCGTCGAGCCTCCTGCCGACCACGCGATCGTCGCGGGCTTTGAACGGTTCTTTGAGTCAGCCGGAAACAACGCGCCGAAAGATTTGAATCCTGGCGGGTCGCTACTGCTCGGCGAGCTGGGCTGTATCGCCTGCCATCAGGCCGACGGCGCCTCTGCTAAGCAAATCACCTTGAAGAAGGGACCGATCCTAGACGGCGTCGGTTCGCGCGTTCGTTTGAGTTTCATCAAAGCATTGTTGGCAAACCCACAACAGGCGAAGCCGGGAACAACGATGCCAGATCTGTTGAGTGGTCTGCCGGAAGCTGAGCGAGCGAGTGCCGTCGAAGCGCTGACGCACTTCCTGGCAACAACCGGTGCTCCGCAAGAAGCGATGTCCGACCATAGTGCGGTCATCGCGGGTGAACAACACTTTCATCGCTTCGGCTGTGTCGCGTGTCATGCTCCTCGAAAAGAGGCGGGGCCAATTCCGAAGTCTTCGCAGCCTGCCGCAGCCGACGAAGATGATGAAGACGCTCCAAAAAAAGTGGTCACACAAACGGTCGTCCCGCTGGGTGATCTCGCAGCGAAGTACACCCTGCCGAGTCTCGCGAAGTTTTTGCAAGACCCACATGCCGTGCGACCATCTGGCCGGATGCCGGGACTCAATCTGAATGAGAAGGAAGCACGCGAAGTGGCGAGCTACTTCTTCAAGGACCACAAGGTTCCGCCCAACGTGAATTATGCTTTTTTTGAAGGAAGCTGGGATGACGTCCCTGATTTTGACACGTTGAAGCCGGTCTCGACCGGGACCGCTTCCGGGTTCGATTTGTCTGTTGGAAAACGTCAGAACAATTTTGGAATGCGATTCACGGGCTTCCTGCACATCGCGAAGCCGGGGCAGTATCAATTTTGGATCGGCAGCGATGATGGCAGTCGTTTGGCGATTGATGGCAAAGAAGTCGTGAAGAACGGTGGCGTGCATCCTCATTCCGAGAAGGAAGGCAGAACGTCGCTCGATGTTGGTCCGCACGAAATCACCGTTGACTATTTTCAAGGTGGCGGCGAATGGACGCTGACGCTCGACATGCAAGGTCCAGGACTCAAGCGACAAGGTGCCGCACCCTTCGTGACACTGACTCGCGAGATTCCCAAACCGACGAACAGCGACGGCAGCGATAAGCCATTTGAGATCGTTCCGGAGTTGGCCGCAAAAGGAAGGCAACTGTTTGCAACGATGGGTTGCGCGTCGTGTCACCAATTAAAAGAAGACAACAAGTTGATTGCCTCAGAATTGAAAGCGAAGCCGCTTTCAAAGCTGGCGGCTAACGGCGGATGCTTGGCAGTTGATGCGCAAAAAGGCTTGCCGCATTACAAGCTGAGCACTCTGCAAAAAACGGCGATGAGCGCGTCGCTGGCATCGGTCAGCAAAACAGTCGAACCGACGAATGCTGACGTCGTTGCTCACGCACTGCTCACATTTAACTGCTATGCGTGTCATGAACGAGGGAAGCTCGGCGGTGTTGAACAAGTTCGCAATGCGCACTTTGAAACGCTGATTCCGGAAATGGGTGACGAAGGTCGAATACCTCCGGCACTCGATGGTGTCGGTGACAAGCTGCGCGAAGAGGCGTTGCAAAATATCTTGCAAAACGGTGCGAAAGACCGACCTTACATGCACGCGCGGATGCCGAAGTTCGGCGCCGGTTCGCTGGCGAAAGCGTTCGCCGACACTGACCTCAAGACTGCCGCGAATATCGTTGCGTCCGAAGAGCAACTGCCGAAGCTGAAATCGGCAGGCCGCCAGCTTGTCGGCGACAAGGGTTTGTCGTGTGTCAAATGCCATCCGTTTAACGAACACGCCGCAACCGGCGTGCAAGCGATCAACCTCAACGCGATGACGCGACGACTGCGAGAAGATTGGTTCTATCGGTATCTCGCCGACCCACAGGTTTATCGTCGAGGAACTCGCATGCCCGCTCCTTGGCCGTTTGGTATGGCGACGATCAAAGATGTTTTGAACGCCGACGCTGGCCAGCAGATGCAAGCGGTCTGGAAATATCTGTCGGACGGCAACAACGCTGCGATTCCGGCTGGGATCGTGCGAGAGGCAATCGTGCTTGTTGCTGATAAGGAACCGATTCTTTATCGGAACTTTCTGCAAGGCCCCGGACAAGATGGCGGTAACGTCACTGCGTCGCGCGGTTTCGCAGTTGGATATCCCGAAGGAGTGAACCTCGCGTTCGACATCGATCGCTTCGCGTTGTTGTGGATTTGGCAGGGTCAGTTCATTGATGCCTCGAAGCACTGGGTCGGACGTGGTCCCGGATTCCAAAATCCGCTGGGTGATAACGTGCTCGCTCTGCCTGCCGATGTCCCGTTCGCGTTGCTCCCCGATGCAAGTACCGCGTGGCCCAGCCAACCGGCGAAGGATCAAGGCTACAAGTTCAAAGGCTATCGTTTTGACGAAGCTCGTCGTCCAATCTTGCAGTATCAGTTCGGTCGCCTGTCGATCGACGATCACCTCGTCGCGAAGAAGTCCGGCAAAGAGCTTTCGTTCAATCGTACCTTGGCGTTGTCAGCAGCAACTGGTGATGCGAGTGGCTTGAAAAACCTCACTTTGCGAGCGGCAACTGGTCGCAAGATCGAAGTTGCCAAGGATGGAGCTGACGGCTGGTACTTGATCGACGGCGCATTGAGGCTGCAAATTATCGGCTCAGGAAAGCCGCCGGTCATCCGCCCT
>CAIJTL010000828.1 GCA_903823545.1 uncultured Planctomycetaceae bacterium | reverse complement strand
TCACGACACGCTCAAAATCATCCGGTGTTGTCTTGGGGGCGGTCGATTCAGACACGCTCGACATGAGGTTGAGCAGATCATCGGTCGCATTGATGTAGGCATCGAGTGACTGTTCCAAGTTGCGAAGCGTAGGACTGTTGCCGTGGAAATTTGGATCTTCATTGAGTGACGTTCGGACGCTGCTGGAAACCAATGCGAGATCCGATTCGCGACCCAACGTTGTGAAGACAGCCATGCGTAGCTGATCGGCGGGAGTCAGCTCTTCCTTAGCCAACATCGTTCGACCTTCGGCGAGCACGTCTGCCAGACGGTCTTGAGCCTGTGGCAGAGTCATCAGCGCAACGGCCAAGTAATAGCTATCAAGGTCAGGATCGAGAACCAGATTTGAAGTGTCTCCCGCATGAATCAGCATCGTACGAAGTGTCTGGCGGATCAGTTGATGTCGCTCATTGCTGGCGTTCGGATCGAGCGACTTCAGATCTTGCTTGAGTTTCTCCCAAGACGCTGCGAGGCCCGCTTGGCTCGCACCACTTCGCTGCCGCTTGCTAAGCCCGTCATCTGTGAATTGCAGCGCGACCCCAAATCGACGATTCACGCTGTCGAGCTTTTGCAGGCCTTGATCGAACTGCGATTGCACTTTGTGCAACTGACCGTCGAGTTTCGCTTCGCCGCTGAGCACTCGTTGTGAGATCGCTTGATGTTGCAGTGCCGATTGCAGCAAATCTTCCAGAGGTCGCTGAAAGTCATTGCCGTACAGTTCAAGCGACGCGGAGTTGATGTCTTTGTTGATACCGGCGATCGTGAAGTACAGCAGCACGGCAATCGGCAAGGCGAAGCTCAAGCTGATGAGCAACAGCTTGTGAGCGATACGCGTGTTGCGAAAAAAACCAATAGTCATGATGTCAATTCCAAGGTGGAGGATGGGCACATCGGCCCGTCATTCAGATTGCTTCAACAGGTTCCAGGAAACGAACGCCAGCAGACTCAATCAACCGGTTGACGTCGATCAGATCGGTGATTTGTCCGAGCACCACGGTCGTCCCGACAACCGGGCTGACGTGTGCCGACAGTTGCGGTTGAGCGGTTTGATCGGCGATGTCCACGATCGCTCGCACCACAAGTCCAACGGTCCGACCGGGGACGCCATAAATCACGAGCGAGAGTTCATCGCAAACATCATCCTCGCCCTCTTCCAGATTGTGTGTTGATGGGAGCAAGTCCCGCGTATTAGCCACGTCGGTCATGGCGAGGACTCGATCGACGAAGACCAATGGCAGTATCTCGCCTCGATATTGAAGTACGGCTTGTCCGTCAGAATGTTCGACAAGCGATCGTGATATGTGTTCGATGCGAATGACGCCTCGCAGCCAAAACGCGACTCGATGCCGTATTCCGATTTCAGCGACCAGAATTGCTTCTTCGACTGACATCTCAGCTTCTTCGGGTTCAAAGGCGGTCGCCGATTGTGCCATTGGGCGATCGCTCGCAAATAAGCCCGCTCGTTGGGCGATCCCACGAACATCCAAGATCAAGGCGAGGCTACCATCTCCCATGATGGTCGCGCCGCTGTATTCCGACATTCCGTCGAGAATCATTCCGAACGGCTTCACAACGATCTCTTCAGAATTGCCGATCCGATCGACAATCAAGGCGAACTGCCGAGTGCCCGTCTTAAGCATCAATAAGTTGATCGCACCAGATCCATCGTCAGGCGGTGAGCCATTGGCGATCCGCAATTGCTCGGCCAGCGACACGACCGGCACCACTTCACCGCGCAGTCTTAGCATCGGCGAATCGTGAAATTGCTCGATTGTCAAACCCGAGCCTTGGTGTAGCGATAGCATCTCCATCACGTTTGTCTGCGGAATCGCAAAGCGTTGGCTATCGCAGGTCACGATCAGCGCAGGAATGATTGCCAATGTCAGCGGGACCGTCAGGCGAAACGTAGTGCCGATATCTTTGTCTGTTTCGATCTCAATGGTGCCGCCGACGGCCTCGATATTCGTCTTCACCACATCCATGCCGACACCACGACCAGAGACATTGCTGATCTGATCGGCGGTCGAGAATCCCGGCATGAAGATCGAGTTCTGTAGATCCTTCTCCGACATATTCACTGATTCGTCGGCATTCACGAGTCCTCGTTGCACCGCCTTCTGACGAATCTTTTCGATGTCTAAGCCGGCGCCGTCGTCAGCGATCTCGATACGTACCTGACCGCTTTCGTGAAACGCCCGCAGCGTGATCCGCCCCTGTCTTGGCTTGTGTTTGATCTTACGGAGATGCGGTCGTTCGATGCCGTGGTCGATCGAATTGCGGAGCAAATGGATGAGTGGGTCAGAGATCGCTTCGACGAGTGCTTTGTCGAGTTCGGTGTCGGCACCGATCATTTCGAGAGTGACCTCTTTGCCCAACTGTCGCGCGAGATCGCGAACCATTCGAGGATATCGATTCCAGATATTCCCGATGGGATGCATTCGAGTCTTGAGCACTCCTTCTTGTAATTCGGTTGTCAGCACATTGAGTCGCTGCACGGGATTCAGCATGGCCGGATCGGAGTGCCGCGATTGCATCTCGACAATCTGGTTGCGAGCCAAAACCAATTCCCCGACCAGATTCATCAAGCGATCAAGCAAATTCACGTCGACTCGAACCATGCTCGCCGCACCGCCGCCATCGGAGTGACTGCGTGGTGGCATTGAAGAACTCGAATCACTCGACGGCGAAACAATCGACGAACCAGTGTCGACGATGTCTGCATTTGGCGTTGGTAACGCGACCTTCGGATTGACCGCCGCGACGACCACCGAATTAGAGTCAGTGGGGGCTGCGCGTTTCGATGACTCGCGGGGTTGTTGCGGACGTGTCGGTCGTCCTTGATCGCTTGGAGGACGCGTCTGATCCGTCTTGTTTGGTGGAACAATTACGTTTTTCGTCCCGGCGGACGCGACCGGAACATGGTCGACAGTCTCATGAAAGCGAGAGATCGACGCACCCGGTGCCGTTGAATTGCCTCCGAGTTCTGCGTGGGCCTGCAACGCACTTTCCGAAATCGCGTCACCACGTCCGACTTGAATGGTCGTCAGCGGACTTGTCAGTGTAGCGGGCGTCTGAGCGACATCAGGCGGAGTGGCTGAGGCTGTTTCTTTCGTTGTTGGCCCAGGTGCTGCGTCCTTGGGTTGCCCAGCGATTCTCTTGAGTTCAAACCGTAACGCGGCGAACGAGTCGTCTCCTTCACCACCCGTCTTTTCAATCCGCTGCATCAACTCGCGCAACGCGTCGAGGAGCCGGAACAGGACGTCACCTATTGTCGGATCGAGCGTCAATTCGCTGGATCGCAATCGTTGCAATACCGCTTCGCCTGCATGTGCCATTTCGCCGACGCGTTGGAAGTCCAGAAACCCAGCGTTTCCTTTGACGGTGTGCAGAATTCGAAAGGCTTGATCGCAATGACTCACCGCCGACGGATCAGCCTCCAACGCTACCAATTCACGATCCAGCCGTTCCAAACCTTCGCGGGTTTCAACGAGGAACTCTTGGATGAATTCGGGAGACGAGGCCATGAGAGATTGATTATTGACTGAGAAGAAGGTGGTGTGTTTTTAGCGGCGGCAGTAGACCTTCAGGTCCGACTGTTCGCAAAAGAATTCACGGCATCGACCAGAGCAATCCGAGCCAACGCGCGGACTGTGCGGCATGTAGGGATGAATTCGATCCGTTGCATCTTGGACTCTTCAGTCATCCAAACGGATCGAACCCTCGGTGGTGGGTCAGTTTCGTTCGTAGTGACCGCATTTATGCGGTCGAATCATCGCCCCGATGAATCGGGTCAGTACAAACTGCCCCAGTACCGAACCCTCAAACAAACAGCCGAAAGATGATGTTGCGAACCATATCCATATCAAAGGACTTGCCACAGATCGCCGACACACCCAGCTCATAAACTTCCGCGAGTTTTGCCGGATCAAATTCAGTCGTGACCATGACCACGGGGATCTCTTTTTGGCGACTCTGATGACGAATCCAGGCAACCAACTCGCGACCATTCATCTCCGGCATTGTGTAGTCCGTGATGACGAGATCGAAGTCGTGCCGGTTCATCAATTCGACTGCGGGGCGACCGTCGTCGGCTGTCGTGAAGTTCATGAAGCCCAGTTCTGACAGCGTTTTCTGAATGCTTTTGCGAGCAATGCTGCTGTCGTCAACGATCAACACACGCTGCGATGCGAGGCCAGTGAGAGATAGCGTCTCTTGCGAGCCTGCAAGCTGCAATTTGCGGATCGTGTCGGCCAGCGTCGTCGAATCGAATGGCTTCTGAATCAAACTGACTCGACCCAAATGACTCAGCGCTTCGTGATAACTTGGAACCACGTCATCCGACGTCATGATGATCGCCGCGACGCGAGACCAACGGATCTCTTCTCGAATGCGTTCGGCCAACAGCAGGCCCGACATATCTGGCAATTGCAAACTGATGAGGACAACTCCAGATGGCATCATCACCAACGCATCAAGTGCTTCGGCTCCTGTAGCGCAGACTAGGATTTCACGGATGCCGACTTCGTTCAGCAGCTTCGAAATCATCGCCGCCTGCAATCGTGACTGCTCAACGATCACGACCTTCAGGTCATCCCATTCCGTCGATGCTTGAACGGTCGGCTTTTGAATGCGTTGTTCCCATTGATCGAGAGCTTCGATCAACTCGTCCATCGATGTGAACCGGTCGTCCGGCTCTTTGGCGACCGCTCGCTGAAAGATGGCATCCAGTTCTGGACCTGCTTGCGGAACAACTTCGAATAGCTTCGGCGGCGTGTTAGTCCGATGGGCCAGCAATCGCTTTAGCGGCGATCGCGATTCAAACAGCACTTTGCCCGTGAGCAAATAAAACAGCGTGCAGCCGAGGCTATAGATATCCGCTCGGCCGTCAGCCGCTGTGGCGTCAATTCCCTGCTCCGGGGCCATGTAGTCGATCGTCCCGGCAATCACGCCGGCGCCATCAACCGACGTCTCTTCCAATCCGTCGTTATCGCTGGCTACCAACGCCAGTCCCAAATCGGCAACCTTGATACAGCCACTGAGATCACGCATGAGATTCGCCGGCTTAATGTCGCGGTGGACCATGCCGTGTTGGTGTGCGTATCCGAGTGCTCTTGCCGCCTGTCGAATCACATCTACCGCTTCGTGAACGGGCAACGGTCCTTGCTTATCAACAATCTGCCGCAGGTCCGCACCTTCGACATATTCCATGACCAAGAAGTCACCCAGTTCACACTCATCCGCGTCGTACGCAGAAACCGCGTTCGGATGATTCAATCGTGCCGCTGCGTGAATCTCTTTGCGAAAACGTTCGATGAAATCTTTGGTCGCCAGCTTTTTGCGAATCACTTTGATCGCAACCACCCGCTTCATGCGGCGATGCAGCGCCTTGTAGACCTCGCCCATGCCTCCTTCGCCGAGTCGGCTGAGCAGAATGTAATTTCCGAGTACCAATTCCCCGGACCGACCTTCAGCCACTCGCTTTCGTTGGTACTCGGTCAGCCGACCACGATCTGCCAAATGCCCCAGCAGTCGATCTGAAGTTATTTGATGACCGTCGGTCGAAAGCTCGCTGCATGCTAGTTCCAGGTCCGTTTCTGATAACAAGTTTGCTCGCAGCAATGAGTCAGCAATCTGCTCCAACGGAATGGACATCAGCAATGGCTCCAGTCGTTTTTGATCGATGGTTCGAGTCTGAAGTTGAGGCTATCGCAAGCAAACACAAAGCGCCAACTGCTCGCGACAGGCGATGATTACTGTCGCGTGACGCAGAGGCTGATTATCTTGCCGAGTCCCGATGTGTGCCGACATGCCTCATTCTTCGGAGTCACCGATGCGAAAACACTTCTTCTCTTGTTTCTTCGTGAGTTCTCTGGTTGCGCTGAGCGCTGGCTGCAACCAGCCTGCAGCGCCGACGGTGGCCACGTCAACGACGACATCGTCATCACCGGCAACAACGACCGCTGATTCTTCCTCCAATCAAACTTCTGTATCAACCAAAGACGCTGACATGACTAAGACCGCTGCTGTGACCCGCCAAAAACTCAACGCCGAAGTCGATGGCAAAGCG
Source organism: uncultured Planctomycetaceae bacterium (assembly GCA_903823545.1). Lineage (GTDB taxonomy): Bacteria > Planctomycetota > Planctomycetia > Planctomycetales > Planctomycetaceae > SXKJ01. The sequence continues at coordinate 1,106 of CAIJTL010000828.1, read as the reverse complement.
TTGGAGCAATTTACGCTTACCAACAAGAATGGCCTGCGAGCCGTCGTGCTCAATCTCGGCGGCATCTTGGCATCGGTCGAGACTCCCGACCGCAACGGCAAGCTCGACAACATTGTCTGCAATCTGGGGCCAGACAATTCCAAGTTCACGACCAATCCGCCGTACTTCGGAGTCCTGTGTGGTCGTTACGGCAATCGCATCGCCAAAGGAAAATTCACGCTCGATGGGGTCGAGTACACACTCGCAACAAACAACGGCGCGAATCACTTACACGGCGGCAAGAAGGCGTTCGACAAATACATCTGGGACGCCGAACCCGTTCAAGGAGAAGGTTTTGCTGGATTGAAGCTGACGCTCGTCAGTCCAGACGGTGACGAAGGTTATCCCGGCACATTGACCTCGGTCGTGACGTACAAGCTGACCGACAAGAACGAACTCCGCATCGAGTACGCCGCGACCACCGACAAAGCCACGCCGATCAACCTCACGAATCACGCTTACTGGAACCTGAAGGGCGCTCGACCGGAGAGCGGCAACGTGCTTGGTCACGTCATACGACTGAACTGCGACAAGTTCGTCGCCGTCGATGCCGAATCGATCCCGACCGGCGAACTGACCGATGTGACGAAAGACAGCCCGATGGACTTCACGAAAGCAAAGGCCATCGGAGCCGACTTCGGCAAACTGACGAACGAGCCTCAAGGCTACGACCACTGCTGGGTAATCAACGGCGGCGGCAATCCGACCAAGGAGCCGGTCCTCGCCGCCGAAGTCAAAGAGCCAGCAACAGGCCGCGTCATGCGAGTCCTCACCACCGAACCCGGAGTTCAGTTCTACACCGGCAACTACCTCCCCGGCACCGCCGATGTCGGCGGCTTCGCCAAACAAGGTGGCTTCTGCCTCGAAACCCAAAAGTTCCCGGACTCACCCAACCAACCATCGTTCCCCACTAGCATCCTGAAGCCCGGCGAAACCTATCGTCAGGTGACGGTGCATGAGTTCGCGGTCGAGTGATTCAATGTCAGTCAGATTTTCTCGACAGTGTCGAGAAAATCTGGTGAATGGCGATCAGAGGCGAACTCCATCGCTGCGTCACAACATTTTGC
>CAIJTL010000827.1 GCA_903823545.1 uncultured Planctomycetaceae bacterium | reverse complement strand
TGGAAATCCTCTAAGATCGGTGGTTTCAAGACATGCCGAACACCTACGTTGGCCGCAGAAACGTCGCAGAACTGTATCGGCAGAAGCACCGAGCCGAAACGTTCGAGTTGCCAGTTTCCGTCAGTCACGCGAGGACAAAGACATTCGGGTCTGATCGACTGTTTTCAGTTAGAACATGTCGAGGATCTACTTTGATTCAATTCAACTCGGACGCCTCTTCCCAATGTTCGTAGAGGCGGGCGAGATCTGCCTTGAGTTGATCAACGGCGGTCATGGCCTCTTTGGCCTTTCGGCCATCGCGAAGAACTTCGGGGTTGCAGAGGTCCGCTTCACGAGATTGCAGCTCAACCTCTTTCAGTGCGATCTCTGACTCGATCTCTTCGACTTTGCGATACGCGAATTTGCGTTTGCGGCGTTCTTGTCCAGAACGCGTTGTGTTTTCGGAACTTTGCTGACCAGCCGCGATGGGCTTCGCTCCCTTGCTCGAAGCGGCATCACTTTTCTTTCCGGCTGCGTCATCGGCCATCACGGCTTTTCGGAAGGCCGTAAACGCGGAATAGTTCCCCTCGAAGAACTTCCAACCCAGTTCGCCAACAACGGGATCGAGCACGATGACGTTGGTTGCAACCTGATCCAAGAAATAGCGGTCGTGGCTGACGAATAACAGCGTTCCCTCGAAGCGTTTTAGGGCATCCTCAAGTGAGGCTCTTGCCCAGAGATCGAGATGGTTTGTCGGCTCGTCGAGAATCATCAGGTTGGCATTCAACGCGGCGATGCGTGCAAGAGCCACGCGACTCTTTTCACCGCCGCTCATGGTGCCGATCCGTTGGAAGACGATCTCACCACGCATGCCGAATTGAGCGAGCAAATCCCGAATGCGTGCCGGAGCAAACTCGGGATTGTCAGGTGGGCGAACCGCTTCGATCGCATCAGTGTCGTAGGGAATGCCTTGTAGATTCTGGTCGTAGTAAGCCAATTTGACGTTCGTGCCAAAGCGGACTTGACCGCTATCTGGTTTCAATTCACCGATGAGCGTCCGAAGAAACGTCGTCTTGCCTGCTCCGTTGGGGCCAAGAATTCCGATGCGATCGCCGCGATTCACTCGGACTGTCACTTCGCGAAAGAGTGGCTGACCGGCGATAAAACCTTTCGTCAGTTTGTTGGCGTCAATCACCACATCGCCAGTTCGAGTCGGTTGCCCGAACTGCAAATGCAACCGAGGAATCTCTTGCGGCACATCGACGATCGCCGCTTCGAGCTTTTCCAGCTTCTTCATTCGATCCTGCGCCTGCACAGTTTTCTGCCCGGCGATGTTTTTGCGAATGAAGTCTTCCAGCTTTGCCTTCTCCTCCATCTGAGCGACGTGCGTCTTCTTCGCTAGTTCAGTCCGTTCCTCGCGAAGTCGCCAATATTGAGAGAAGTTGCCCGGATAATCAGTCACCTTGCCGCGATACATTTCGAGGATGCGATTGGTGACTCGATCAAGGAAATAGCGATCGTGACTAACAACGATGATCGCCTCATTGCACCGAGAGAGGTAATCCTCCAACCACTCGGTCGCCGCGATGTCGAGATGATTCGTCGGTTCGTCGAGCAGCATCACGTTGGGCGATCGCAACAATAAACGTGCGAGCAACACTCGATTTTTCTGACCGCCGCTAAAAGTATTCAGAGGCCGATCGTATTCCGATTTCTCAAAGCCCAAGCCATGCAAAATCTCATCGACACGATGATCAATGTGGTAGGCATCGAGCCGTTGCAGTTCGTGCTGGATGAAATCGTATCGCTTATGCAGTCGCTCCGATTCCTTCATGTCGTTGAGCACGTTTCCAACGTGCTCCTGACTTGCCGCCCCTGCACCGGGCACGTTGGAGACGTGCCCCACGAAGGCGTGCTCATGAGCGATTAAGTCCGCAAGTTTCAACGCCTCATCTTGCAGTTCGTAAAGATGCTTCAGTCCGACCTTTGCTTCGTCGATCAGCGTTCGGTCATCCGGAAAGTTCGCCTCTTGTTCGAGCATCGCGACATCGCAAGTCGAGTGCTTTTCGATGTGCCCCACATCCGGTTCATCGAACCCAGCCAGAATCTTCAACAGCGTCGATTTCCCGGTCCCGTTCGGCCCAACCAACCCGATTCGCTCCCCCGGACGGACATCAAAATTGACGTCAGAAAACACAGGTTTGGTGTCAAATTGACGGAGCAACTCGCGAGCAGAAAGAAGAATCATGAGTGCGTATCAAATCCCGAAATCAATGAAGCAAAGTCACGGCCCAACAAACTGCGATGATGAAGCGAGCGAAACTCAAGCACAATGGACGGCGGCAAATCATGGAGTGCTGCGGCTCGACGCAGCCCTCCGCCATCGCGGGAAAACGCTTTCAACGTTTGCGAAACATTGTCGTGAGCCGACGCGATAATCGTCATCCGCCACGGCAAAGCGATAAGCCAACAGTGAAATCTCTCCCGCAACCAAAAGGAGGGCTCCGTCAAGCTGGAGCACTCCAGGTTTTGAAAACAACGCGGCAGAGACCGTTCTGGGGTAAAAAACGCGACCGGTTTATGACATCATCCTGTTCGTCGAATGGACTCAAACTGTACGCGAACCTACTTTGATCACGACGTACTGCAAAAGCCCGCGAGCCAACGGGACGAGCCCAGTGGAGTTGGGTGTAGATTGAGGTGCAAGCAATGCAACGACGAGAAGTTCTCATCAGCAGCGGCATGGCCGGATTGACGGCGAGTTTGCCGGTGTGGTTGCAGGCTCAGGAGCGGGCGGGGTTGCCGCTGCCTACTGATAGCCGCGCGTTTGGGAAAGCGAAGCAAGTGCTGTTGCTGTTTTTGTCGGGTGGGCCGCCGCAGCATGAGACGTTTGATCCGAAGCCGGAGGCTCCTCTGGAGATTCGGGGGCCGTTCAATCCGATCAGCACCAGCGTGCCGGGGATTAAATTCTGCGAGTTGCTGCCGCGAACGGCGCGGCGGGCACATCAACTGGCGGTTGTTCGGTCCATGTTCACGAACAACAACATTCACGGCGGCAGCGGTTATTGGGTGCTGACTGGTCGGCAGTTGGCGAGCGGTGACGGCGAGAACGCGCTGCCAACCGATTGGCCCAACATGGCTTCGATCGTGAAGATGCTCCGTCCGAGTGAGCGGTTGCAGTCGTTGTCGGCGGTAAGCTTGCCGGAACTCTTCATTGGCAACGGTGGGAACATCGAAGCGGGACAGTTCGGCGGCATTCTCGGCCCGCAGTGGAGTCCCGAGATGATCGAGTGCAGACCGGCTGACAAAAACTTTCAACTCGGTGGGATGTATGCCCCGCGAGTTTCCGGCGAGCAAATGCGGCAGCGAGTCTCGTTGCTCGATGCACTCGGCCAAGCGTTTGAAGGTTCGCCGCGAAGTCTAGCGGTGCAAGTTCACGACAAGGTGACTCAGCAAGCGGTCGAACTGCTCACCTCCGGCGGTGCTCGGCGAGCGTTCAATCTGCATGAGGAATCGGACACCACTCGCGACCGTTACGGTCGCTATCCGTGGGGACAAAGCGTCTTGTTGGGCCGCCGGTTGATCGAGGCGGGAGTCCGCTTCGTGACGGTCAACTGGCCGCGAACGCCGGGTGATCGTGGCGTCGATAACCCGCTGTGGGACACGCACGCTCGCAACTTTGATCGCATGGAAGATGTGCTCGCTCCGCAATTCGACGTGACCTTTGCCGCACTGCTGGACGACATGGCCGAACGCGGCTTGCTCGACGAAACGCTGGTCGTCGCCGTCGGTGAGTTCGGTCGCACTCCGCGAGTCAACGCGAACGCGGGCCGAGATCACTGGGGTGCGGTCATGAACGCGGTGCTCGCTGGGGCGGGAATCGCCGGAGGCCAAGTCTTTGGCAGCAGTGACAAGCAAGGAGCCTATCCCGCAACCGACCCGGTCGACGCGGGACATCTCGCCGCGACGATCTTTCATCTCGTGGGGATCAACACGCAGGGAACGTTCCGAGATCGAGTCGGTCGCGAGCTGAGTGTCACTGATCGCGAACCGCTCTTCAAACTGCTCGGCGAAGAGCCCGCGACATCCGCGCGAGCAACCTCGAATGGCGACCTCACTCGCGTTCCGCAGTATCGCGAAGGCTCACTGCGACACACCGACTTCACTGCAACCGAAACATTGTTGCCTGCCGACGCGCCCCCCAATCCCAAAGGCTGGCGAGCGTCGCCAATCGTTGACAACGCGAAAGCTCCGTTTGGTGTTCGACTGCTTCAAGGCAACGGTGCAATCGGTGTCTGGTCGAGCCTCGCAAGCAGTGACTCGGTCATCGTCGCAGAAACGCAAGCGATCCTTGCTCAGCAAATCCTCGACCCACAGGCCGGGCACTTCACGGTGAAGGCGATCGTTGCTGGAGACGGAACCTCGAAGGAAGTATTCAACGAACTCTTTTCCAAACACTTTCGATGCCGACTGGCACTTTTTCAATTCACTCAGCCGACGAAGTCAGTCCTGCAACGTCGCGAGCTTCATTCGTTGGAATTCACTCCCACGTTTCTCGACGCCACGAAACCCGAATGGCAAACCGTCACGTTTGAAAAACATCTCGCCCCCGCCGCGATCGGAGCCAATTTTACGTTCGGCCTTGGCATCGGTGTCGCGCTCATCGTCGAGCGAAAGACCGACTGCCCACTGCCAATCACAAGACAACTCGGCAACGCCTTCCTCCGAGTGCAACAAATTCAAGTCGATTTCCAAGGTTGGAAGCTGGCGTGAGTGACATTTAAGTCACCAATTGAAATGGCAAACAATCTCCGTGTCCTCAGTACCTTTGTGTTAAAAAATTTGAAACACAGACGCACTGACTACGCGAAGAGTGATGAGTCTCTGCCATCCTTGTTGGAACTGTTTCATTTGAGACGATGTTTCCCGCAGGCGCCGCAGAGTTGGGAGGAGACAGAAAAGAGGTCTTCTCCGCTCTGCAAACGTTGAGAATCTTGGTGCGGCGAGACGATGTTGAGTGGTTCGACACAGTAACCCGAAGCGTGAGCGAGGGCTTCGGGTTAGTTTTGAAACCGCCGCTAGCAGTATTCGCAAGAATTCAGGTGTTCGAGCGGCAGAATTCTTGCGAATTCTGCTACGGGTGGTGCCGCGCCGCTTGTACTTTTCCTACGATCTGGAGTCTCTCTCCAACTTGGCTGCTAGCATTTCGGCGGCAAATTGTGGGGCGTGGCGGAGAGATTCTGAGACGTTCTTCCTTCAGCGCGCTGGCTGATTGGCTTTTGGGGAGTGTTGCTGTGCGAAGTCATCTGCTTTCGACGGTCTTGGTTGTGGCATGCGCGTGTGGCGAACTCGTGGCTGCGGACGAGGCCGCGAAGTTCGTGGAAGAAGTCTTACCGCTGCTGGAAGCCAAGTGTGTGTCGTGTCATGGGCCAGAGAAGCAGGAAGGCAACTTGCGGCTCGATTCGATGGCCGCAGCGAAGTCCGGCGGGGATCGAGGTGCGGCGATCGTGCCGGGGGATCTCGATCAGAGTTTGCTCGTGAAGGCGATCTCGTTTCGAGATCCCGACTTTCAGATGCCGCCCAAGCAAAAGCTGTCTGATAAGGAGATCGCGACGCTCACTCAGTGGGTTAAGGCCGGAGCGGCTTGGCCCGAGCCGGTGGTTGTCTTGTTCGAAGACCAGCCTCAGTTCTTGGCGACCCTGACCAGCGGCAATGGCAAAGGTCGGCTGGTGACAGAAGGCACCTTCGCGGGTAAGGCCGCGCTCGGGATGACTCCGCTGCAACGTGAAGGGGTCAAGATCCCCAATTGGAACTTTGCAATTCGCGAGCAGCCTCAGCCGGGCGAGTACCGCTTTCTGCGTCTCGCTTGGAAGAAGCGTGGCGAAGGCAGCGTGATGATCGAGCTGGCCGCCAATGGACAATGGCCCGACGCGAAAGTCGCGAAGGGGCGCTATGTCGCTGGTCCCAACACGACCGGCTGGGCTGCGATCTCTATCAGCGAGAAGGCTCCGACCGAATGGTCCGTCGCGACGTTTGATCTGTGGAAGGACATCGGCAGCTTCACGCTCACCGGCTGTGCTCCGACATGTGATCGCGGTGAGGAAGCCTTCTTCGATTCGATCATTCTTGGACCGACCGTCGCGTCACTCGATGCGTATCGCCCCGGTGCCGCGACCTCGAACGACACGACGGACGATTCGACCTTCGGCGATGCGCCGACCGACAAACGCAATCCCATTCGAAAGCTGTTTCGCGGTGAGCGGCTTGATCTGTGGTCACTCAAGAAGCCGAGTCGTTCTGAGAGTCGCGACACAATCGACTCGCTCATCCGCGAGCAACTGGCGAAAGAGAAACTCGACCTCGCCCCCGAAGCAGATCCACGAACACGCATTCGAAGGCTGACTTTCGACCTCACGGGCTTGCCGCCGAGCGCGGAGGATGTTGCGGCGTTCGTGCGCGAGTGCGAAGCCGAACGACGGGAAGACAAGGCGACGACAAGACGGAGCGAAGAAGCCACAAGTCCGCAAAGCTCGATCTCCCCGTCTCCCTCTCTCCCCGTCCCTCCGTCCTCTTCCTACGCCCGTCTCGTCACGCGGCTGCTCAACTCGCCGCGTTACGGCGAGCGACAAGCTCGGCTCTGGCTGGATGTCGTTCGCTATGCCGACACCAATGGCTATGAACGCGATGAGTTCCGGCCGCTCATGTATCAGTACCGCGACTATGTCATTCGGTCGTTCAATCAAGATAAGCCGTTCGATCAATTCATTGTCGAGCAACTTGCTGGCGACGCGCTCGTCAGCGGCTCGCCGAAGACGGCTGCAGAAGCTGACATGCTGATGGCGACGGGCTTCTTAAGACTCGGTCAGTGGGACAGCACGGCGTCGATCTTTCAAGAAGAGCCGCGCTTGCGAGCCGAGATGATGGCCGACATCACCAACACCACGTCGGCGGCGTTTCTGGGGCTGACGATGTCGTGCTGCCAATGTCACGACCACAAGTACGACCCGCTCTCGCAAGCTGATCACTTCCGGTTTCGAGCCCACTTCGCGGGCATGACGTCGCGCGATGACCTCGCGATCTCACTGGCTGCTGAGCAAGCCGAGATCACTCAGCACAACGCCCAGCTTGATCAACAAGCCGCTCCGCTGAAGGCCGAGCAAGCCAAGCTCGACAAAGCCAACAAACCGCGACATGAGGAACTCAAAGCGAAGATCGCAGAACTCGAATCGCAGAAGCGTCAGCCGCGCCGAGCAATGGGTGTCACCGAGTCCGATTCACCAGCCGCGACTCACATCTTCTATCAAGGTGATTTCTCGTCCCCGCGCGACGAAGTGCAACCGGGAATTCCGACCGTGCTGGGCTCGCGACGAGTGAGTAATGAAACCCGTACGACGGACTTCCAGTCCGTCGCTTCCGAACGAAACCCGAATCAACTCGACGGACTGGAAGTCCGTCGTACAACTCAGGAGTTGCCGCCGTTCATTCAATCACTGCGACTCCGCGAACCAACTTCCATCAACAACCGCCGCCTGAAGCTCGCGACTTGGATCGCATCGCCTGACAACCCGTGGACGGCGCGAGTCATCGTCAATCGCATCTGGCAGCAGCACTTCGGCACGGGCCTCGTCGCGACTCCCAACGACTTTGGTTACAGCGGCGCGAGACCCACTCATCCCGAGCTACTCGACTGGCTGGCGCTCGAATTCATGCAACGCGGCTGGTCGATCAAGGAGTTGCATCGGTTGATCGTATCCTCGGCGGTTTATCGGCAGCCGTCTGTTGTGGGCGAGTTGCTCCGCAACTCGCCGCCGAGTCGCGGAGCGACTCGGCCACAAGTCCGTCGCCTCGATGCCGAAACGCTCCGAGACGCCCTGCTCTCCGTCTCTGGCATGTTGAAGCCTTACGACGCTGGCAAGCCGCTGTGGCCGCCGGTGTCGGAAGAGTTACTCAAGGCGCAGCCCGCCATCCTGGAAGCCGAGAAAGGTGGCGACGGCGGACGCATGCAAGGTTGGTATGCCGACCCGATCGAGCAGACTGATGTCCGCAGTGTGTTCCTCGTCCGCAAACGCTGCTTGCCGATCCCATTCCTGCAAGCGTTCGATCTGCCTGACACCACGGTCTCCTGCGCTCGTCGCGACACAACCGTTGTTGCGCCGCAAGCCTTGATGCTGCTCAACAGCGAAGACGGAGTCCGCTACGCGCGAGCCTTCGCCGAGCGAGTCCTCAAGCTGCAACCCATCGAGTCATTCAACGAGGAGGCAGCGACTCACAAGGTCATCAACACGATCTTCGAGCAAGCTCTCCAACGCACCGCGACGAACGCCGAACTCACCCTGAGCACCGAATTTCTGCGACGTCACCAAACCCAACACGCCGCCAAATCTCCCGCCGTACAGGCGACAAAGCTCGCCATTACCGACCTCTGCCGAGCCGTGCTGAACCTCAACGAGTTCGCCTATGTGGATTGAGAGCATGCCCTCGATAGGTGGCCAAATCGTGGGTTGAGACATACGATTTGGCCACTTATTACGGTCGAATATTTCACAACTCGGACCAGCAATAGGTGGCCAAATCGCGGTTCTGACACCTAGATTTGGCCACCTATCGCTGGTGGGCTAGGACACCGAAGAATGTGTTTCATCGCTGGTCGACATCACGAACGCAAGCTGTTTGATCGCTATTTGAAGTCGCGGAAGCCCGAGTTTTTAGCTGTCTATGGACGACGTCGAATTGGGAAGACGTATCTCATTCGCGAACACTTCGCTCCACAGATGGTGTTTGATCTGACGGGCATTCATAACGCATCGCGAAGTCTGCAACTCAAGAACTTTGCTCAACAATTCACTGTGGCATCACGTTCTAAGTCGCCCCTCGCACAACCTGCCACATGGTTCGATGCGTTCGGCGTACTGAGGACTCATTTAGAACGATTGGCTCAACGCAACCCAGATAAGAAGCAAGTGGTCTTCTTCGATGAGCTGCCGTGGCTCGCATCGAAGAAGTCAGGCTTCCTTGAAGCCCTGGAGCACTTTTGGAACACCTGGGGTTCTAAGCAGCCGCAATTACTATTGGTGGTGTGTGGCTCAGCAGCGTCTTGGATGATCGACCATTTTATTCATGATCGAGGCGGGCTTCACAATCGGGTCACACAGCGGATTCGCTTGGAACCATTTACGCTGGGTGAGGCTCGAGAATTTCTGGTTCACAATGGTGTGAAGCTCACCGACAAGCAGATCATCGAACTCTACATGGTGATGGGCGGAGTACCGTTTTATCTGGAGCAAGCTCGGCCCGGCCTTTCATCGACGCAGATCATTGATGAAGTCTGCTACGCAAAAGATGGCTTGCTGAGAGACGAGTTTAATCAACTGTATGCCTCTTTGTATGAGCACCATGAACGGCACGTGTCGCTCGTTCGGGCCTTGGCAACAAGTCCTCAAGGATTAGGGCGCGTCGAGTTGTTGGCAGCAGCGCAATTACCAACCGGAGGCCGAGCGACGGCAACACTCGACGAACTCTTGGAAGCTGGTTTCGTCACGCGGTTTGAGCCATTACTCAAGACGAAGAAGGACACGATTTATCGGCTTGCTGATGAGTACTCACTGTTCTACCTCAAGTGGATCGAACGGCGTCGAACATTGGGAGCTGGCACGTGGCTCAAGCTGAGTTCAACGCCCGGATGGAAAGCGTGGAGTGGCTATGCCTTTGAGAATGTCTGCTTTCGACACTTGAAGCAGCTCAAACACGCGCTGGGGATTTCAGGAGTCGAGAGCTTCGATGCCTCGTGGGTCTATCGGCCTGTTAATGAGTCTGATCAGGGGGCTCAAGTCGATTTGCTGATCGACCGCCGTGACAACGTGATCAACATGTGCGAGATGAAGTTTGCTGATGCGCCCTTTGTCATCAACAAGTCTTACGCTGCCG
>CAIJTL010000826.1 GCA_903823545.1 uncultured Planctomycetaceae bacterium | reverse complement strand
CCTTTTATTCTACCTGCAAACATAGGTGATTGTTCAAAGCCTGTACGCAGTATTTCGTGCACTGGTTCGTTGGATCGGGTGAATTGCTGCTGACGACGAAACTCGGGGCAGAGCAGGGATTCGTGTTCTTGTGGCTGATATTGTTTAGCTGCGTCGTCAAAGTTTTCGTGCAAACCGAACTCGGGCGCTACGCCATCTCGTCCGGGAAGCCAACGCTGGGAGCGATCAATGAGCTGGCTGGCCCTCGATTGGGAACTCACTGGATTGCGTGGTGTTGGCTGTTGATGATGCTGTCGACCATCTTCCAGCTCGGAGCGATGACTGGGACGGTGGGACAATCGCTGAACCTCGCGTTTCCGAGTGTGTCGGTGAAGATCGCGGGGATGTTTGAGGGATTTGCTCCCTTTATGGCAACGGCGATCAACGGGCGACCGGAGTTTCCTTGGGCCGTTCTGACTTGCTTGGTGGCGATCGGTCTGTTGTGGAGCGGCAGTTATCGACGGATTGAGATTGTTACGACCGCGTTGGTCGTTGGAGTCACGTTTATCACCGTTGGTTCTGCTTGTGCCTTGCCGTTTACCAAGTATCCGATTCCCTGGAGCGATGTCGTCGGCGGCCTGAATATCCAATTGCCGGCTGCGGGAATCGCGGCCGCCTTCGGAGTATTTGGAATCACCGGTGTCGGTGCCTCGGAGCTCTTTTACTATCCGTATTGGTGTTTGGAAAAAGGCTACGCACGCTATGCAGGCCGATGTGATGAGACCGAGGAGTGGGCCAAGCGGGCTCGCGGTTGGATTCGAGTGATGCACTTAGATGCGTGGGTCAGCATGATCGTCTTCACGATCTCGACGCTGGCGTTTTACTTCATGGGAGCCACAGTTCTGAAAGGGCGTGGGCTGAAGCTGGAAGGAAAGGACCTGATCGCGACGTTGTCCCACATGTTTACCGACACCTTCGGAGCATGGACTGAGGTCGTATTTTTGATTGGTGCAGGAGCCGTCCTCTTTAAGACTTTGTATTTGTCGTGTGCCGGGAATTCTCGATTGTTGGCGGATTTTCTAAGTCTTTCTGGAGCCGTCCGCTACACGACGGCACAGCAGCGGGCGAATGTCATTCATCGCTTGTCGCTGGTGTTTCCGGTGATCGCGCTCGTGTTGTTCCTGGCGTTTAAGGAACCGGCTTGGATGGTTGTCTTTGGTGGTTCGGCCCAAGCGTTGATGTTGCCGATCATTTCCGGAGCGACGATCTATTTTCGGTATCGCAAATTGGATCGCCGCATCACACCAACATTGATGCTCGACATTTGCTTGTGGGTCGCGTTTGTGTCGATCACATCGGTCGCCATTTACCGGTTCACACCACAATCGGTGATTGACTTGTTGAAGTGATTTCATTGGGACAAGCAATTCAAACTGGCGATTCTGTTGGTCGCTTTTGAAGACCTGCGGAACGAAGGACGGGAATTGGGCAATCGAATCACTGCGTTGTTTCAGAGCGAGCGACAATTGCCTGCTGGAGTCCGTTGACTATGAGTGGCAGCCCACCGGCATTGAAGTCTAATTGTTCGCCGTCAAAGAAAATGCCGACTTTGCGTGTTGAGTCACACCACGAGCCGTTGTGGAGATCACCAAATGGCGTTTGGGAAATCGCAATCATCACTCTGGTCCTTGTAGCGACTGGTTGGTTTGGGACTCTGTTTGATGTTGAAGGATTGCCGCTGCGGTGTTTTCGCCCAGCCGTTGGCGTTGGCTACTTGGTGCTCTGGTATCGAGGGCTCGGACGTTGGCCGGTCGTTCTTTTTGGCAGTTTGCTAACAGCCTGGATCACGCAATTTCCGTCTCAAGTCATACTCGCGGTCGTCAAATCAACCATAGAGGTTGCCGCTTTAGCATTGGGCGTTTGGTGGGTACGTCGAGCCGTGTACGGTCGAAATCCTGGAGCGAGGCTGTCCGATGCACTGAAGTTTGTGATTTATGGCTCATTGATTGTGCCAGCGATTGGCGCGGTTCTTGAGACGGTTACGACGCAGTGGATTGCACCAATTTCCGACGGCTCGTTCGGCGAGCATTTTGTTATTCGTTGGTTAGCTCAGTCATTGTCGGTGTTGCTTGTCGCTCCGATTGGCTTCGCGTGGCGGAATTGGCCGAGGGGTAAGTTAAAGTCGTCGTTACTTCAATGGGATATCGTGTTGTTCGGAGTGGTCTTAATCAGCTTGGCACTCTGGGCCTTTGCTCGAAACATTGACGCTCATAGTTTGCCGATTCCGAATGTGGTGCTGGTAGTTCCCGTTTGCTTTTGGGCAGTGGTCCGTTGGGGAACTCGCGGAAACAGCATTTGCACGTTCGCGATATCCGTGATGGCCATCTTTGCGGTGTTGCACGACCGCGGACCGTTCGTTCGAGGCGAAGAGGTTGTCGGCTACTCGACACTGATTTTGGTCCTGGGGGATTCGATCGTATTCAGTGCGACAACTTTTTTGACAGCCGCGCTGATGGACGAACGTCGCGAGGCGGCCGCATCGCTGCAAAAAATCGACGTGCGATATCAAATCCTATTTCAGAATTCTCCTGATGCCGTCTTTGTGATTGACATGGAAACGGAAGAACTACTGGAGTTCAACAATCGGTTTCCGGAGATGCTTCATTGTTCGCGAGATGACTTACGCGGAAAACATAGAAGCCATTTTGAACTCGACTCGATCGACGCATCGCTGTCGTTGGGAAGTTCGGTACTTTCGGTGACAAAGGCCAAGACGGCAGATGTTGACGCTCAGTACCAACGCGGTGATGGCGAGATCATTGATGTCAATGTGACATTTTCAGTGATCGATTTTTTTGGTCGTCAGGGGCAACTGATGATCGCACGCGATGTGACGTCACGACGAAAAGAAGAGCAACAACTTCGAGAGAGCGAAGAAAAATTCCGAGTGCTGGCCGATGCAATTCCGTCGTTGGTAACGATTCAGCGTGACCGGTTTCCAATGTACGTCAACCCGGCAATGATCGCTGTCAGTGGGTATTCGGCGGAAGAACTTCAGCAAACGAGCATCGTTGATTTGTTACGAGGCACGGAGCGAATTGAAGTCCTCAATCAACTTGGAAAACGTACGGTTGCTCAAGAGAAACCGTGGCAAAGTGAGGTCACGTTAGTCACTAAAAACGGTGAAGCGAGAAAAGTCGACCTGTCGTTGACCGCGATCAAATTGGACGGACGCCAAGCGTGGTTGGCCAGCGCTGTTGATGTGACCGAACGGCGTCGAGCGGAAGCGGAGTTACGTCAGTTAAACGCCGAACTGTTTCATACGGCTCGCCTTCGATTGCTCGGCGAATTTGTCGCTGGTGTCGCTCATGATCTCAAGCATCCGATCGGTGCAATTGACCTGTCGACGACAGCCATGATTAATCGGCTGCAATCTGGCGACGTGTTTTCCGCGGAAGAGCTCCGAAATGAATTCGAGTTCCTTTTGTCGCAGGCTCAAAAAGGAATTGCCCGGATTATCCGGCTTGAAGATTTATCTCGGCGGCACGAGACCGAGCGGCGTCTGATCGACTTACCTCCGCTTGTCATTGATGCCAGGCGCTTGGTGCGGTTGAATCGGCAGTGGAGCGAAGTGACCATCAAACTTGATGCGGAATCGCTGTTGCCGAAGGTTTATGTTGATCGGGCGGAGATGACTCAAGTTTTGTTGGATCTGTTTCGCAATTCTCTCGAAGCAATGCAGGATGTCCCGGAAGCTGATCGCCGAATTGTTGTGACCATCAAAACGGAAGACTCCGAGTTCGTCCGCATGACGATCACGGATTCTGGGTGCGGCGTACCTGACGTCATTCAACAAAAAATGTTTCAAGCGTTTAACTCCACGAAGACCCAGGGCCTGGGGTTGGGACTGTCGCTGTGCCACACAGTCGTTGTCGAACGACACCGCGGCGAACTGATTTACGAGCCCGCACAACCGCGAGGGACCACATTTCACATCCTTTTACCGACCAATCGAAGTTCGAGTTGGTCCAGATCGCTCGACTCAATTGGTCGAAGCAGAATTCATCGAGACATAGAGCCGGAGCCAGATGATTCTGATGCCTCGGACCCCAATTCTGAGGGTTGAGGCCACCGCGAGTAGATCCGCCGTCATTGGCTGCATCAAAAATCTTCTTCGCGAGCAACTTGATGCTCGCTGCCCGCACCGTAACATGTCACCGATCTGGGTCACTGGAGTGAAGAGACATGTCCGCGCAAATGATCGCTTGGTTGTTGTTGGCTGGTTTGGGAAGTGCGTTGATTGGGGCCGCGATCACACGTTGGGTCGGGAAACCCTGGTTCAATGCCCGGCGGCGAGATGCGGCCGAGAAGGCAATGCGCCAGTTCCCATTGCAGCGAGAGCAACTCGAAGCAAAGTTCT
>CAIJTL010000825.1 GCA_903823545.1 uncultured Planctomycetaceae bacterium | reverse complement strand
CGGTTTGATCTCGTGCTATCTGGGCGGTTGGTGGTTTGACGTGCGAGTCGGCTGGACCGGTGGTCGACGTGACTTTCACCGTTCGCAGTTTTTGAACCTTTCGACTTCGCTTCCGCCCTGTTTAGCAACGGTCCTTTGGGAAGTTAGCAGCTCGATGAGAAATGCCGAGCCGATTCCGTTCTATTATCTCGACATGATGGGCATGCTCACTGCCACAGTGTTGATCTTCATGACGTTCTATTCGGTGTTTCTTCGTTTCCTCGCCGTGTGCCGCGACTTGCAAGCTCGCCGTGTGACAGCCGGAGTCTGGTTCTTGGCGTTACCAGCGGCTTACTATCTCGCCGTCTTTGCGCCGTTCGTGATTGGATTTATCAAGCTGGCGTATGGGGCTGGCAACCGAATTGAGAAGTTCCCCTTATGGTTGATCCCGCTGTGATGTTGGATGCCCTGCGAAAAGATCGCGAAGCCGTTCGCCAATATCAGGCAGCTCGGTTCGCCGAATTACTGCGAGTGGTCGTTCCGGCTAATCGTTTCTGGACCGACAAGTGGCAAGCGGCTGATGTCGTTCTGAGTCGCGATGAGTTTCGTGTTCCGGATGATTTAGCCAAGTTGCCGCTGCTGACGAAGGCGGAACTTGTCGCCGATCATGCGGCTCATGCGCCGTATGGATCGAACCTGACGTTTGAAGTCAGTGCCTATTCGCGGTTCTGCCAAACGTCGGGCACGACGGGGGAGCCGTTGCGATGGCTTGATACACCCGAGTCTTGGCAATGGATGCTCGGTTGCTGGGAACAGCTCTTTGAACTGGCCGGAGTGCGTACCGACGATCGGTTCTGCTTTCCGTTTTCGTTCGGACCGTTTCTCGGTTTCTGGGTCGCGTTTGATGGAGCCGCTCGCTTGGGGAGGCTGTGTCTTCCTGGCGGCGGGATGTCGAGCGAGTCGCGGCTCAAACTCATCACAGAAAACCGTGCGACGGTTGTCTGTTGCACGCCGACTTACGCTTTGCGATTGGCGGAGGTTGCGAGCGAACTTGGGATCGATTTGAAATCGAGTTCCGTTCGCTTGCTGATAGTTGCGGGTGAGCCGGGCGGGAGTGTGAGCTCAATTCGTACTCGCATTGAGACCGCATGGGGCGCTCGGGTGATCGACCATTGGGGGATGACCGAAGTCGGGCCGTTGGCGGGTGAGTGCGTTGAGAATCCCGGTGGCCTGCACATTCTCGAAACGGAGTGCATTGCCGAGATCATTGATCCGACAACCGGCCACTCGTTCGATCTCGATGCCGCGCTTGCTGCTGGTCCGCAAGCTGGAACAAAACCCGTTCGGGGCGAGCTGGTCATCACGAACCTCGGTCGAGTCGGTTCACCGGTGTTTCGTTATCGCACGGGCGATCTCGTTGAACTTGATCCCGCTCGCTGTCCGTGCGGTCGATCGTTACTGAGATTGAAGGGGGGTATTCAAAGCCGCGTCGATGACATGGTCACGATTCGTGGCAACAACGTTTACCCAACTGCGATCGAAGCGATCTTGCGCGAGTTCCCAGAGATTGTCGAATACCGCATCTCAATCGACACCGGCCGAGCGATGCAGGAATTAATGATTTCCCTTGAGACGACGCTTGGCACGCCGCAGTCCGACGAAGAATTTCTCAGAGTGAACGATTTGTTAACGCGCATCGCTGCGACCATTCACGACCGCCTACACTTCCGCCCGGAACTCTTTCTTGTCGAAGCGGGATCATTGCCGCGCCACGAGATGAAAGGCCGACGCGTTCAGCGAACCCCATTTGGTGCCTAACCATCACGCCTGATACTCAACGACTCAACGAAAAGAATCTCGTCGCTTAGCGTCAACGATGCAGTGCGTCCTTACAAAAGCTCCGGGTGATGTAGTAAGTACGTCTTGTATCCGCCGCCGAGATTGGACACGTTGAAGCCCGACTGCATCAGAATGCGAGTGGCGAGGTAACCTCGCTGACCAACTTGGCAATAGGCGACGATTGGACGATCGCGCGGAAGTTCCGCAAGCCGACCTCGAAGGCTATCGACGGGGATATTGAGGGCTCCGGGAATGTGACCGTTGTTGAACTCCAGCTCGGTGCGAACGTCGAGAAGGAACGCTGAATCGGGCGCAGCGGCGATTGTCTCCCAATCGGTTTGCGGGTGATCGCCTCGCACGAGACCTGCGGCAACGAATCCTGCCATGTTCACGGGGTCTTTGGCCGATCCAAACTGAGGCGCGTAGCACAGCTCCATTTCTTCGAGATCGAAAACGGTCATTCCCGCTTGAATCGCCACTGCAAGCACATCAATCCGTTTGTCGACTCCTGCTCCGCCAACTCCTTGAGCACCGAGCAACTTGCCGGTCTGTGGATCAAATAACAACTTCAGCGTCATCCCCACGGCACCGGGATAGTAGCCTGCATGATGAGCGGGATGGACATAGACCTTGCGATAGTTTTTACCAAGTCGTTTGAGCGTTTTTTCCGACGATCCCGTCATCGCGACTGTGTGATCGAAGAACCCCAGAATGGCAGTCCCTTGAGTTCCTCGATACTTCGACTGACGCCCGAAGACATTGTCTGCCGCGATACGCCCTTGCCGATTCGCTGGCCCTGCCAGAGGGACTTGTGTGCGAACGGACGTCGTAAAGTCAGTTGTCTCTATGGCGTCTCCAACAGCGTAAATGTCTGCGTCGCTCGTCTGTAGAAACTCATTGACCCGAATGCCGCCGCGCGGCCCAACTTCTAAGCCCGCTTCTGTTGCCAAGTGATTTTCGGAACGCACGCCGATGCCCAATACCACGAGTTGCGCCAAGCATTCTCGACCTGATGAGAGGCGAATTGTCATTCCGTCTGCGGTCGCAACGATCGCCTCGGCAGATTGCCCAAGCAGCAATTCAACACCCATCTTGACGACTGCGGTCGCGATCGGTGCAACCATCTCCGGATCGAACGGCCCCAGAACTTGTGGGCTATGTTCAATGACCGTGGTTGCAATGCCGCGATGAATGAAGTTTTCGGCAAGTTCCAAGCCGATGAACCCGGCTCCGACGATAACTGCCTGGCGAATACCACCATCGACCGCTTGTTTGATGCGATCGGTATCAACCAGATTGCGAAGGGTGTAAACGTGAGGAAGATCAGCACCAGGAATCGCGGGCCGAATCGGAGCAGCTCCAGGCGCGAGAATGATTTTGTCGTATGGCTCTTCGTAAGATTTTCCAGACTTCAAATCATGAATGACCACCACCTTCTTTTTACGATCGATCGACACGACTTCGGAGTTGGCTCGCACATCGAGATTGAATCGCTCTCGTAGGCGATCGGCGGTGGTGACCAATAGCTTGGCACGATCCGGAATCACTTCTCCGATGTGATAAGGCAGCCCGCAGTTGGCAAATGAAACGTCTGGCCCTCTTTCGATCACGACGATTTCCGCATCCTCTGACAATCGTCGTGCGCGAGCTGCCGCCGACGCTCCTCCAGCGACACCACCTACGATGATCAACTTCATGGACAGGTTCCTTCCAGCGATAAGCCTTTGGTTGAGTGAGTCAGACTCATTGCATGGCTAATTCATCAAATCGAAAAGAGTTTCAAGTCGAGATTTCAGACCTCACTGACAGCAAGAGCCTGAGCTCGGTTTTGCGCAGTGTTGGTTGTTGGAGCCAACCGCCGTTTTAGGCAGTTGATTCCAAGGCATTCGGGCAAGAATGAGCCCCATGCCACAAGTATCTGTCACACCAGCGAAGACTAATCCCGCACCAACGAACGCTGATAACCCGACCCAGCGTTGATCAATGAGAAGGCT
>CAIJTL010000824.1 GCA_903823545.1 uncultured Planctomycetaceae bacterium | reverse complement strand
GAGGGGAGAGATTTTAAGCTTAAAGTCATGAACGCCCAAGGGTACATGACGATCCTACACAGTATGGCCGACTCGGCACTGTCTGACCAACCGGACTTGCTACTGACGATTTCTACTTCGGCTTTGCAGAGTGCTGTCCAACGAGTTCGAGGCACCCCGGTTGTTTTTACGATGGTGTCAAACCCTTTTGGGGCGGGGGTGGCCGAGTCCGATCCTGACCATCTGGCCAATGTCACCGGAGCGTATGGAGCCAATGATACCGAAGAGATGATGCTCATTATCAAACAGGTGATGCCGCGGGCTCGGCGGTTGGGAGCGATGTTCGCGCCGACGGAGATCAATTCTGTTTATAGTCACGACCTGCTCGTTGCTTCTGCGAAGAAGGCCAAGTTCGATTGGTGTCGCTTGGTGTGAACTCTCCGACGGATGCTCCCGACGTCGTGCAGTCCCTGTGCCGGCAGAATTTCGACGCGATCTGCCTCCCGAATTCGAACCTGGTCGGAGCGAGTTTTCCGACGATTGCTCAAGCCGCTCAAAGGTCGAATGTTCCGATCTTCGGCTTTCTTGGCAGTATGGCCAAACAGGTGGCAGTCGTCGTTGTGACGAGAGACTATCACGATATGGGGCACGATTCGGGCCTGATCGCAGCACGTGTCATGCGTGGAAAAAAAACGTCTCATGCGTGGAGAAAAAACGTCCGAAGTTCCACTCCATCAGTCTCGTAGGAACCGATTGATTATCAATCGAACCGCAGCGAAAGCTGCCCGGCTTGAGATTCCTGAAAGCCTTCTTAAGATTGAGTCATCTGTGATTGATTAAATCTAATGAGCCAACACAGTTTCTGTGACCAGATACAACCGAATTAAATAAGCAGTTCCCATGCAGATCACTTCCAAAGTGAGTGGTGATTTTTTAGAGATGCAAATAGTCGGCCGCCTCGACAACGATGGGGCCGGTAGCCTGACAACGTCCATCGACAAGGCCGTACGACTGGGAAGTCACTCAATCTTGGTGGATCTCGAACAAGTGAGCTACATGAGTTCCGCCGGAATCGGCGCGCTCTTGAAAGCTAATAAACAGCTTCAATCCATTCGCGGAAGATTCGCGATCGTGGCTGCCTCACCGCACGTCAGCGAAGTGATTCGACTGACCGGTCTCTCGAAAATCTTGCCAATTCAAGAACGAGTTGATGACTACGACATGGCCAGCATGACGATGCAGTCGGCTCCTGGGACATCATTTTGGGAAGGAATAACTTACGAGCTTTACGATCTCGGCCCGGAAGGTCTTTTCACATGCGAAGTGATCGGCAGTCCATCGTCGTTGTCGAATGGAACCTTTTCGGAGTCACAATGTAGAGCCACTGAGTTTTCAAACGCGACAATTGGCTTGGGACTTGGCGCTTTTGGGCACGATTATCACGATTGCTCAAATCGCTTCGGCGAGTTGTTGTCGGCAGGTGGCATGACCGCGCAATTACCGACGAGCGGTACTGGCAAGCCGGATTTTCAGCGAGTTCTTGGCGACTTTGTGCCCGAGACGCAGATGCTCTACGGTATTCGTTGTTGCGGCGAGTTTCCAAAACTGGTCCGTTTCGACCCAGCTACTGACCACGCGCGGGTTAAGTTGTCCGTTCTCGTGGAACAGCTGCTGGCACTGACGGAATGCAACCTAGCGGCGATCGTCTTCCTGGCGGAATCATCGGGGTTGATCGGTGCGCGATTGCGTCGTTCGCCCGCCGCAATGATTGAGACTGTGATGCCAGGCGAAAATACCTCCTCCCGATTCGCACATCCGGAGATTCGTAGCTGGTTGTCCTTTACTCCAGATCGATCCTTTGCACATTCGCTGGCCCTCGTGGTTGGAGTGGTTTCACGCGGTGAGCCCACGGGACCGGCGAAGGCACTCGCGCCACTCGTTCGGCCGTTGGATCCCAATTCAGAGCTGGTTGGCCATTTCCACGCGGCGACGTTTTCTTATCGCCCCTTCAAGAAGCGACGCCTTAATTTGAACGAAACGGTCACGGCGCTTTGTGACACGGAAGACTTACAAGGGGTTCTCCATTTATTACACGATGATCGAGAAATTACAGGTGGAGGCGAAAGCGAATTCGTACGCGGTGCCTGCTGGATTGGACCGATCACTAACGTGGTTGAACAAGGAACTTGAAATGACGCTGTTGATCAGTTCAATCACAATGGGACTAATCCTATCGCTCTTGGCGCTCGGAGTTCTGATTAGCTTTCGCATCCTGGCATTTCGCGATCTGACCGTAGATGGTTCGATTGCCCTCGGTGGTGCCGTGGCTGCAACTCTATTGTCAGCCGGATGGAACCCTTGGATTGCCACTTTGGCTGCATGTCTCGCAGGAGCGGTTGCCGGCGCGACGACCGGAGTCTTAGCGACACGCTTCAGCATCAACGGATTACTGGCCGGCATTTTGGTCATGACGGCACTGCACTCTGTCAACCTGCGAGTCATGGGCAAAAGCAACTTACCGCTGATGAAAGAGACTACGGTCGTAACACTTGCTCAAAGCTTTGCATCGGCGGATTCGCGTTGGAGCTTTTCGCGATGGGAGATGCCCGTGCAAGACGCTTGCGTTGCAGTTTTTGTCGTCATTTTGATCTCGGTCGTCGCAATTGGCATGTTGGCTTTCTTTCGCACAAATCTTGGTTTAGCCATGCGAGCGACCGGCGACAACGACGCCATGATCCGAGCACTTGGAGTTGAGGTGGGTTGGATGAAAACGTTCGGTTTAGCCTTGTCCAATGCCTTGGTAGCTCTCTCTGGAGCTTTACTTGTTCAATATCAGGGATTTGCTGACGTCCAAATGGGAATTGGCATGGTGGTGTGGGGCTTTGCCAGCGTCATCATTGGTGAGTCCCTCATCGGATCAAAGTTCATCGGCTATTTGCTCGCCGGAGCGGTAATGGGGTCAATTCTGTTCCGGTTGCTTGTCGCAATCGCTCTTCGATGGGGACTAAATCCGAACGACCTCAAACTGGTTACAGCAGCCTTCGTTTTTTCCGCTTTGGTGATGCCGAGTCTGATGATCACGGTCAAGAAGAGGTTTGCCATTTAGCTTCGAAGAATTGCGTCTGGCAATCTAATGACGCTGGCGTTTCTTAGCTCATTCGATTGTCAAGTTGCAAGACGATTGACGCCTACTTTCGAAAGCATCCAGACGAATGACGAAAGTCCGACATGCTCGAAATTGAACAGATCCGTAAAACTTTTCACCCCGGCACACCGAACGAAGTACGTGCGTTACAAGACGTCGATCTGCGTATTGAACCTGGGTCATTCGTTATCGTGATCGGTATGAACGGATCAGGTAAATCGACTTTGCTCAACGCTGTCGCCGGTTCATTTTTTGTCGACAAGGGACGACTAAAATTAAAGGGCCAGGAGGTGACTCTTTGGCCCGAACATCGCCGTTCGAAATTCATTGGACGCGTCTTCCAAAACCCATTCACGGGCACTGCGCCTTCGATGACGATTGCCGAAAATCTAACGCTTGCCGCCAAACGAGGTTGCCCGCGAGGACTGGGCTGGGCATTGTCTTCATCTACAAAGAGCGAACTCCGCGAACGAGTTTATGCAATGGGCTTGGGCCTAGAAGATCGCCTCGACAACGCCATCGGTAGCCTGTCCGGCGGACAGCGACAATCGCTGACACTGCTGATGGCGGGCTTGCTAAAACCGGACTTGTTGCTGCTTGATGAACACACTGCCGCACTCGATCCAAAAAGCGCCGATCAGGTCATCCGCCTAACGGAAGAAATGATTCGTCGCGATAAGCTAACAACTCTGATGGTTACCCACTCGATGCATCAAGCCGCATACCTCGGCGACCGCCTCATCATGATGGTACGAGGACGCATTGCGTGTGATATCCAAGGATCTGAAAAGCAACGTCTCAAACCGGAAGACTTGCTAGCACGATTTGAAGATCTCCGTCGAGAAGAGCTGCTCGACGAAACCGCCGCGGCGATGTTGCAGCGGCAGTATGTGTGATCGTCGATGACCCTTTGATATCTATGAAAGAGAGGTTCTTGCGCGCGAGACGTGGTTCGCCTATCCCGGTGGGAGACGATCACCCTTTTCCCCAACCGGAGAACCATGAAGATGTTGTACTTAGGAATCGACCAGCATGCCCGTTAGCTCATGATTTCACTGCGCGATGAGCAGGGCGATGTCTTACAAGCCCGGCAGGTCTCAACGCAGCCGGAGAAGATCCAGGCGTTCTTTGCAAAGTTGACTTGTGACTGCGTCGCGCAGACGCATCCGGATGCGACTCACGCTCGGCCAACACGATCCGTTGCTCGTCTGCGGTCAACTCGATTCGTAACCAGGTCATGCTCCGCCTCCTTGCGTGTGTGCCAAAACGTCAGCGGACATCCTGACCGCCATTTGCAGTGTCGCGAAAACTCACAAACAGGGAAACATCTCATTCAGCGCCGCGAGCGGTATACTAGCGCGGCTTTGCCGCAACCAAAATTGGGAAGGTTGTTTGAAAAAGCGTTGCTCTGTGTGTCAGGCTGGGTTTGTTGAGAACTCGACCTTCTTCAGGAGCAACGCCATGTTGGGGTTTGTACGTCAGTTGGGTCAGCG
>CAIJTL010000823.1 GCA_903823545.1 uncultured Planctomycetaceae bacterium | reverse complement strand
TGTTCTGAGATTCGAAGTAGAAGAGCACTCTCTTTGACGCTTAGGCGAGATGGTACAGAATTGCTTTCGTTCACGAAAGTAAACTTATACCAAAGGTGTGGCTCCGATGTCTATCGGCTTAGGAATCTTCTTCTTCATCGTCGTCAGGGGTAAAGAAAACGTACTCGTACCAGCCAAGGCTCACCGGACCCACTGGCTCGTCGTAAACAAATGGGTCGCCGGTTCCATAATCATTCTCTTCGCAGTATCCGAGGGGCCGTAAATATTCAAGTGGATCAGTTGAAAGAACAAGCGTTGCGCGAAACGAGCCGTCTTCGGTTTCCATAATTGATGTGATGCCGAGTGTGTGAATAGCCACTGCTTCTTCGGTGAACTCGAGATTCTTAATTTCGCCGTGGGCACGATCGTGGAACCTCTCGTGCGCGTTTTCTTCCTCCTCGGGGAATTCTTCAATGTATTCGTCCCTATCCTTCTCAAGTTGTTCAAGCGTGGGATCTTCGTCGTCGTTGAAGCCGGCATAGAGCTCCCCATATTCGGATGAGTAACCCAAGAATTGGAGGACACCAATAATGGAGAGCAATACCCGATCCATGGGTTGTGTCAACTCACGCTTCGGTTGAAGAGTGGAAATGCCGTTTATGCGAACAGCAACTACTTCCTCTCCTGTTTCTTGTTGATCCAACTGAAGCAACGAATCAAGATCAATGATTCTCTTCGTCTTATAGAAGTTGACAAACGAATAAATCTTCTTTAGAGCATCACCACCAATAAAGGCGTCGTCAAAGTCATATTCAAAATCTTCATCACCATCAGGGTTTGCAACACGCAGGTAATGGGCTATCGGTACGAATTCTTCAAGGAAGAACTGCTCAAGATCTTCGACAATCGGCGAAAAGTCAACGGTTATTTCGCCAGTCTTCGACGTAGAAACGACGTCGGTTCTTAACGCAGCCAGGAGAGCTGTGGCGACTTCCAAATAGTCCTCAACAGTCGTATCCTCGCAGTAACTCTGGCACCACGCGAGACCATCTTCGCGACACACGATATCTAGAACACACGCCAATCGAAACGCAAGGAATCGCAACACGCCGAGTGATTCATGGAGTGTTGGTTCCTCGAGACCGCACAAAGCCGCTGGGAGAGTGAATTGAAGGTCATCCCCGGACGCAAGAGGTATTGATCTCTCTTGTAACTGGATACTAGGAAAAACGCGGAAACCGTCGCCCTCGTTGCTGGTGAATTGAAGTTCAATCATCACGTGCCTCATTATTTGCTGTTTATAACTTGGATACTCTCACACGGGGTACAGACTTACTTCTGGTGTTGCGGAAAGGCTGTATTCCGAAACTTTTCAAAAGCCACTCTCGCCACCGTCGCCGTCGGCCATCTCATCAAACAATTTCGGATGATGGCAACTACCACCGATCTCATCAAAGAAACGTAACTGAAAACACCAAAACGCTCAACTAGCAGAATCCCTTGGCGAGGCCCCATAAGGGCTGGAGAGCTTCGCTCCGCTTCCTTGTTTTCGAGTCCCTTTTCTTCGAGATGATGGTACGGGTCTGACTCGATGTTGCTGATCCACCCGTTCCCGTCGATCGAGCGGATTAGCCAGGTATAACCGAGTAGTTCAGATCAGGCCCAGTTCGCGGACTGCGTCGCGCTCTTCGGCAAGTTCGGCCGTCGATGCATCGATCTTGCCACGGCTGTACGCGTCAATGTCGAGACCCTGAACGATTTCGTACTTGCCGTCCTTGCACACGCACGGGAAGCTTGAGATCAAACCCGCGGGCACGCCGTAACTGCCATCGCTCGGGATTGCCATCGATACCCAGTCACCAGGAGCAGTGCCGAGAGCCCAGCTGCGTACGTGATCGATTGCTGCGTTCGCTGCTGAAGCAGCCGACGATGCACCGCGCGCTTCGATGATTGCGGCGCCGCGCTTAGCGACAGTCGGGATGAACGTTGAGTCAACCCACGCGTGATCGTTCACAGCCTGGTAAGCGTTCTTGCCGCCAACTTCGCAATGGAACAAGTCGGGATACTGCGTCGTTGAGTGGTTGCCCCAGATCGTCATCTTCTTGACGTCAGAAACCGTTGAGCCGAGTTTCTGAGCGATCTGACTGAC
>CAIJTL010000822.1 GCA_903823545.1 uncultured Planctomycetaceae bacterium | reverse complement strand
GTGTTCAAAAGACTTTTGGGTTGGACTTGTTTGTCGTCCGGCCTAATTCAATCGATTACGAGTGGTTTGTGGAGTTCTTCAGCAAGGTCCGAAATCATCCAGGTCTCATCAAGAGCCATGTGCGGGTGCAACCATGATCGAAAATCAAGCAGGTTTGGTCCAGGCTCGTGAGCAACTCGGACGAATGGAGGAAGTTGTTGCTGAATTGTGGCGAGATGCCGACAAGATGCACCCATCGCAATTGGCCTTGCTGCTTGAAGGACCAATGGACCTGATCGAACACCTTCACGGCGAGATCGACGAGTACCTTGGAATCGAAAAAGCTCGCGAGTTGTTGTCCCGAAGCCCTTCGATGACGTGATGAGTTCGCACGCCGAATCTGACGACCGCTTGCAAAAAGCGGTGGACTTCATCTCCGTCGCGCTGTCCCGTACCGACCGCATCGCCGCGTACCTCGAAACGCATCCGCAGTTCCGGCTGACGACGCCGTATGCGGTTGAGGGGTGAGTAAGTAGACAAAATATTGCATGCTGCATTAAATCATTGAATGGATGTGTAGATTAGGAGACGATTGCGCTTGTGAATTGACGGGGATCTTCAATTCGGTGTCAGGAGCAGTGCGTCATTTTCAGAGGAACAAATGATGAAAAATGTGCTGATTATCTTCGCGACAATTCTGGGCAGTTTGCACGCGAATGCTGAAGGGGGCGATGCACGCCTTGAGGCACGGCTGAAGGGCGTATTGGCACGACGTTCCGCTGCGAATGCCTATTCCGAATCCCTCTATGCTTTTGCAAAAGAAGAAATGGAAGAGAATAAACTGCAGCTTGCGATCTCCGCTGCTTGGGTGAAGAAGCTAACAGAACAGAAGAAAGTTGTCGCTGAGTTCAAATCACAGGACAACGAAAAAACTGAGGAGATCAAAAATGCTGAGAAGTTGATCGACCAGTGGGATTCGTTGGTAGAGGGGATAGAAGTTCGTAACGAAAAAATCCGTGAGTTGATGAGAAAAGGAGCCAATCCACAACCTGCGATTTTAGATTTGAGGAAATACAACGAGACGTGCAGTCAGGAAAGTAAAAAGATTGTCGAAAAATTCAAATCAAGTGGCATGCCGAGTGGAGCTGTTGTTGATGCGACCCAGATTGAAGCCGAATGGGGACTTCTGGAAAAGACCGAGCAGACGCGTCTGGAAAAGTCCCACCAAGCAGAAATTTTCGCCCGCAAAAAAGCAGAAGCAGAGCGTGAGCAAGAGGCCAAGGACGCTGAATTGGTGCGTTGGTACGAAGCACGCATCGCAAAAAAAGCTGAAGAAGAGCTTGATGTGAATGGGCTCGTCTATATGCGAAAGACTGTAAAATCAAGCATCGGTGAATTCGGAGGAGAAATTACGGGCATTGTCGAAAATCGCCGAGGCAAGGATCTCCGTTATGTTGAAATCACCTTTAGCTTGTACGACGACAGCGGAGCACAGGTCGGTACTGCGTTTGCAAACGTTACAGGTCTGGACGCTGGTGGCAGATGGAAATTTAGAGCCATAATTTTGCGAACCGATGCCACGAAGTTCAAGGTCTTCGAGTTGTCAGGTTTTTGAAATGCCGAGTGTCATCATTAGATGAACGCGACTAATTGACTCTCCGTCTTATCCTATCGGCAATTCACCATTTTGAATTCTTCACACGAAGGGTGAGCAGATCCGGTTCGTTCGCACTCGTAAAGAACTTACATGGCATTGATGAACGAGTTGAATTTTCAGCTTAATGGAATAATCCAAATGCGTTGGGAAAAGAATGAACTGTTTGTCGAGATCGAAAACGCAACTTCGGCCGATGGCCTTGGAGATATATGGGCTGTCAAGTGGCACCTAGATCTCAATGATTTTCCCGTTGGCTTGTTCCGGCACCAAGTTCGCAAGTCTGACTACGAGGGCTTCGCAAAGCTGAGGCAAGCGATCTCCGTTTGGGCGACGTCCAATGGGTATGAAATGAAGCGATGAAGGGACGAGTTAACCATCGGAGGCAGGCTGCATCACTGGGATTAGCGTTCGGTTGCTCAGGTCGTGCGGATGTTTGCGAGCGGCGATCACCGACCTCTTTCGCCCCTGTCGGGGCTTGGCCCTCGTCGGTTGATCTCGTCACCCCACGTTGAAACGGTGGGCTATTTTCGAGATGTCCCTGGCGGGACAAAGCATGAAAGTTTTACGCGCAAGGAACGGTTTGATGCCGTTGTCTGGTCTTTGTCCCGCTATGAGACTTGCTCCGGGACATCACTGGATGAGCAACGCCGTGCGCTTTTGGAGCAGCAGGTGGAGGTCATTCAAATGACTGCAGCCGGTGTGGATGCCTAAAAGGAAACATACGCCATGCGTCTGTTTCCCGATGCAGAGCCCGTTCGGTGGACCAGAAACGGTGCAGGCCAATAAAAAACTCACTTGGCGAACCAGGATTCGTTGTTAACCGAATCCTCAGTAGTTCGCCAAGTGAGTCATAAAACTCCTCGACTTGGACTCGAACCAAGAACCTAGCGGTTAACAGCCGCTCGCTCTACCGATTGAGCTATCGAGGAATAACACTGGCGGAATCGGTGTCCGTCAGCGAGGGAGGGTGTGTACTTGATGCCGCTCAACGATGCAAGTCTTTTTTGGTCAACTTTAGAGGAAGTATTTTGACGTCTTCGAGTTGACGCTCTGTTTCTTTTGGTTTGCCATGTCATCGGCGAGATTACGGTTATGAATCGAGGCTAATTTTGTGACGTTTTTTATCGCCTTTTTCACGCAGCCGTGACGTCCTTCTCAAGTCGAGTACCCTCATGAAACCTCTCCAAATCTGCCGACGCGATTTTCTCACTACAGGATTGGCGCTGACCGCAGCGTCAGCACTTCAAAGCTGGGTGGCTGCAAAAGATGAGTCGTTGCTCAAAGCGCAGATTGCGATCACGCTGGACTTGGAAATGAGTGCTCAATATCCCAAACGAGAGAACCTTGAATGGAACTTTGAAAAAGGCAATCTGGACGAAGCGACAAAACGATATGCAGTCGAGGCCGCTCGGATCGTAAAAGACTATGGCGGGGTGATTCACTTCTTCTGTGTGGGGCGAGTTCTCGAGCAGCCGAATGTCGATTGGCTTAAGCAACTCGCGGCAGATGGTCATCCCGTGGGGAATCACACTTACGATCACGTTTTCGTGAAGGCGAATAAGCCGGAAGAGACGCAATTTCGATTTCGGAGAGCTCCGTGGTTAGTTGAAGGAGAGTCGGCTGCTGAGATCGTTCGCCGCAATATCCGCATGACCTCGACGGCATTGATGACACGCGTCGGGATCAAGGCCAACGGGTTTCGAACGCCGGGTGGATTCAATAACGGATTAGAG
>CAIJTL010000821.1 GCA_903823545.1 uncultured Planctomycetaceae bacterium | reverse complement strand
CTCGAGCAGCCACAACAAAGGTGTTGATGAAAGGCTTGATCGCCGCCAATTGCGGCGCGGTTAAAAAAGATCTCGATGCTGCCGAGATCAACTGGGACGATTTAACTCTGCATGCTGCACTGTTGAACGAGTCCGGCTACATCCTGATGGATGATGGACGCTGCCCAGACGGCGAATGGGCCAAATCGTCAAAGGCTCTGCAAACCACCAGCGCCGCCATTTTGGCTGCGGCAGAAAAGAAAGATGCCGAAGCGGCCAAGGCTGCCTTTGGTGACCTCACAGCGCAGAGCTGCAAGGTCTGCCACGCAGCTCACAAGGGCAAGTAGTTCTACAAGATTGAGCTACTCGTAAATTGACCTTCCGAAGCGTTGAAAACTCCGGAAGGTCTTTCGTTTGCTAACCACCGCTCTCGGCCAGCAGCACCACGGTGAAAGTGCTTCCTTTTCCAACTTCGCTGGTGACATTCAGCGTGCTGCGGTTCTTTTCGAGAATGGCCTGCGAGAGCGCCAGCCCCAAACCAATCCCCCGAGGTTTCGTCGAACGAAATGGCTCGCGAATGTGCGGTAGCTCTTCCGGTGCGATGCCACACCCGGTGTCGTTCACAGAAACTTCAACACGACCTTGAACATGCCGAGCAGAGAGCGTCAGACGCCCTCCCTGCGGCATCGCCTCACAAGCGTTACGAATCAAATTGTCGAAGACGATCGCCAGTTGCTTGTCGTCAGCAAGTGCATGCGGAAGATCACGGGGAATCTGAAAGATCAACTCGACATGTTCGGGCCAGTGATCGAGCGACGCAGAACTCTTCAAGACCTCACCGACAGACATTGGTTGGAGATTCGGCAGCGATAGTTTTGCAAACTCAGAAAGTGCCGTGATGACCGAATCGGACAAAGCCACTTGCCGCTCGATTCGCTCCAAGTGCTCGGCGATTTTTTCCGGTGACGCATTCTTGGCGTTACGAAGAAAGTACACCGAAGTCCGCATCACATTGAGCGGATTTCGCAACTCGTGAGCCACGCCACCAGCAACGCGGCCGAGGGCGGCAAGGCGTTCCACTTGCATCAATCGATCGTTTGACGCTGCTTCATATGCGTCTTGGATAATTGCCAGATCGAGATCCAGCAGTGTGTTCATGGAACGCATCGTGGCCGCGAGTTCGTCAACACCGCGCTCCATTGGCCAATTCTTGCGTAGCGAACGGAGCAGACCATTCCTCAATCGCGAAACAGCCGCTTCGACGTAAATCTGTTTCAGTCCAATTTCAACATGTCGATAGCCAACGCGAAAACGTCGTTCGGCATACTCCAAATCATAAGGGCCAGTCACGAGCTCATTGAGCCACAATTGCAACGTGAGCTTCAGGCGATCAATCTGTGCATCGCCTCCCGTAATGACGCTGCGAGTCGCTTCATGCTCACCGATGGCTCGATAAAAATCTTCAACAAGCTCCTCAAACGACGATTCCACAAACGGCCCAGCTGCAAAAACACGATCCGCGTCTAATTGTGTCCAACCAACATAGCGTTGAATGTCTTGGTATCGTTCAAAGAGCTCATCAACTCGAAGTTCAAACGCCACAATCGACTTCCCCAAGCCACTAACTCGAATCGCCGACAATAGCGAATTCTTCAGGACGCGACGGTTTTGGATTCGCGAGACTGTCTTATCCTCGCAGACGCCTTCAGATCGCAACTCGCCTGCATGCCAACTCCCCCTTTAGAGTGCCCGAATATGGCAACCATATCAACACCGAGCACACTTCAATGCCCTCGTCCCGATACAAGGGCGACGCGGCGTTGCTGGAACCTTCGTCAGAATTTCTTCCCGAAGAACAGCGACTTCGGGCGGAGCCACAATCCCCAAACGGACCTGGTTTCCTTTGATGCTAATGATTCGCACGACAACGTTGTCGCCAATATGGATTTCCTGATTCAATTTGCGGGACAAGACTAACATGCGCGTGCTCCTTCATTTTAATGAGTCGGTGAAGGGGCAGGCTCCATCGATATGAACCTCGCGCCTTCCGTGACGGGGGACCGAACCACCGGGGCGTTCAACGCATGCGAAGCATGCGCCGAAGCTAAAAACGGCTTTAAAGTGTGCGACTCGCGCGAAGACGCACATGCCGCGCGCTCGATGACGGGCGCTTTTGCGGCACGAACTTCGCATTCATCGCCTGCTCACCTTAAACCTGCCAAATCTGGCAAAGCCGCTTGTCGTCCTACCGCCACAAATCCCACCTCACTCCAGTCGAGTTGTTACTTAGTCACCCTTTCCACAGAATGCGGTCGAACTCGATGCTATGTCCCAAAGCGACTCACATGCCGAATAACATTGTGCT
The DNA here is from genome assembly GCA_903823545.1 of uncultured Planctomycetaceae bacterium. GTDB lineage: Bacteria > Planctomycetota > Planctomycetia > Planctomycetales > Planctomycetaceae > SXKJ01. The sequence continues at coordinate 4,699 of CAIJTL010000821.1, read as the reverse complement.
GCCAAATCTGCCGACGCACATACTCGTCATTGAGGATGATGCGGACACACGCTGCAATCTGATCGATATCTTGCAACTCGATGGGTTCCACGTCCTCGCCGTTCCATCTTTTGCCGCCGCCCAGCGAGAAGCTGACTGGACGGCGTACTTCGCAATCGTACTTGATCGCAAACTTCCCGACGGCAACTCTGAAACCTTCCTGCCACAATTGCGACAACTCGCGCCGGAAGCGGCCGTTGTCATCGTCACCGGTTACGAAGAACTCACTGGGGCCATCGCCGCTCTCCGCAATGGTGCTTCCGATTACCTCATCAAACCCGTCGATGCCGACACTTTGCGAGCCCGATTGCGACAACTCGCGGCCAAGAGGCACGCCGAGCTAGAACTAAAAGTAGCGAACACTCGCATGCTGCAAGCAGAACGACTTGCCGCGATCGGCCAAATGATGACGGGCCTTGTCCACGAAAGCCGCAATGCCCTCCAACGAAGCGAAGCCTGTTTGGAGATGCTCAGCCTCAATCTCCAAGGACAAGAAGACTCGCTTGAATTGGTGGCTCGAGTTCAGAAGGCACAAAAGAAACTGCACGAACTGTTTGAAGAAGTCCGCAACTACGCCGCTCCGATCAAGCTGCAACGCTCCGATCACGATCTCCGAGAAGTGCTTGAAGAAACCTGGGACAACTTGGTTTGGTCGCGACAAGGCCGCAAAGTTTCGTTTGTGCTTCCTAAGAAAGACACGTCACCGAATTGCGCTGTCGATGCCAGTCGCCTCGAACAAGTCTTTCGCAACATCTTTGAAAACTCGCTGGCAGCCTGTGCCGATCCTGTCGTTATCGAGGTGACATGGACCCAAACGACACTCAATGGACGACCCGCTTGGCAACTCAACTTTGTCGACAATGGTCCCGGATTGTCACCAGAACAACGAGCGAAAATCTTCGAGCCGTTCTTTACGACAAAACCGACAGGAACGGGACTCGGCATGGCGATCAGCCAACGCATCATCCACGAACACGACGGCACGATCACCGTCGGCGACTCGCGTTCTGAGGGAACAGAAATCATCATTACGCTACCGGCGACAACAACATCCCCCGGCTGACTTCACGACAGACCGACTGAGGACGGACATGAGCGTTAACGGTTCAACATCGCGACGTAATTTTCTCTCACTGGCCGCTAGCGGTGCTATGGCCGCATCGACATCTGCGTCCTCGCTATTGAGCGTGCGAGCCGACACAACTCCCGCAAGTCGTCAGATCTCGAAATTACCGGCGTTCCGGGCGACGGCCGACACGGTCATCGTCCTTTGGATGGCCGGAGGCATGGCTCACACAGAAACCTTCGACCCGAAACGTTATGTGCCATTTGAACCGGGTATGAAAGCGGACGATGTGCTCTGCACGTTTCCGTCGATCAAGACCGCAGTGGATGGCATCGAAATCACCGAAGGGTTCGAGAAAGTCGCAGGCATTCTCGATCGCGGAACCCTGATTCGCTCACACGTCTTAGCTGACCTCGGTGTTATTCTGCATTCGCGGCATCAATACCATTGGCACACTGGCTACGAACCGCCGCAGAACGTGACGGCTCCGCACCTCGGAGCTTGGGTCTCGCACGCACTTGGCCCGCGGAACCCTGCCATTCCTGCGTTTATAGACATTGGTCAGGGCTACGAAGGAAACGGCGAGTCAGAAGAACTCAAGGCTTTCCAGACGGGCGGCTGCCTTGGCGCTGAATTCAATCCGTTCCGGGTCCCCGATCCGCGGCAAGCCATCAACATTGTTCGCCCGCCAACGGGCATGAGCGTCGAACGCTTCCGCCGCCGCTACGACACATATCGCAAACTGGTCGCCGATGGCGGAGGGCCGAAGAATCAGACGGACGCACAACGCGAGGCGTTGCTCCGATCCATCGAGCAAGCACATCGGCTGATGGACTCGTCTGCGGCGAAGGCATTCGACTTGTCGCTGGAGCCCAAGGAGTCGTTCGACATCTACAACACCTGCAAGTTCGGACTCGGCTGTTTGCTTGCTCGGCGACTCACAGAAGAGGGTGCTCGTTACATCGAAGTGACGACCGAATACGGCCCGTTCTTGCAGTGGGACACTCACGAAAACGGACACACACGTTTGGCCAAACTGAAGTCTGAAATCGATGCGCCAATCGCACAACTAGTGATCGATCTCGAACAACGCGGTCTTCTCGACCGAACGCTGATCGTCTTGGCCAGTGAGTTCAGCCGCGATTGTCTGCTTGAAGGAAAGCCAGAAAAGCCGGTCGGCAATCAGGTCGATCAGCCGGCAATTCTCAAAGAGCAAAAGCATTACGGAATGCACCGTCACTTCACCGGTGCATCGAGCGTGCTCACGTTCGGTGGAGGAATCAAACGTGGCTTCCTCTACGGCAAGACCGCCCCCGAGCGTCCTTGCACAACGATCGAAAATCCGATCAACGTCACCGATCTCCATGCGACGATGTTGCACGCACTTGGCATCCCGCCTGACTACCACGTCAATGTCGAGCAACGCCCCTTCTATGTAACTCAAGACGGCAAGGGGCGCGCCAGAATGGAATTGTTCGCTTAAACAATCACTCACAAGAGGCGATGCAAAGCCAGCAATCGCATCAACCGGAGTTCCGCGACTCACGTCGGCACAACACGACCATCAGCGCCGCAACACATGGCACTGCAATCCACATCCAATACCTCGGCCCAAACACGACCGTGCCATTGATCATCATCACGGCCCAAATGAAATGCCGAGCGAATCCCATCGGACGTGGTTTCGTGGATCGGAACACGAGCCAGCCATCGACCAGCCACAACAATGTGAATGCGAAGTTCACAAAGACCGACGACGGCAATTCAACTCCCATCACTTGCCGAGTCACTTGAGCCGTATGCCGCATCGCGTTGCCGAGACTCCAGCAATGAGCGAATCCCATCGCACAGACAACGTGCGTCGTGCAAGCAATCGCGCCACCAAACCAAGCCCAGCGAATCAGGCGATCTCGGCGCGAGAATGCTCGACCAGTTGCCTCGATGAAAACTCGCAATAACCAAGCGGCGACAGCCAGCCAAATCGTCAGCCGAACTAGCCATTCGCCGGTCACACGCAGATTTCCATCTCAATGAACTTGTAAGAATTCTCCACGTACTCGCGTGCGAGGATTTGCAGAGTCTGCCACCGCGTCCCGTGATGAGTGCTTTCGAATTTCGGAGCTTCGATCGGCAGGTTTGTAAGCAACTTCTTCTGAATCAACATCGCTCGAACTTTACGAGTCCGAATCGTCCCCGCTTGCTCGCTGGTCAAGCAGAGCACATACACTTGGCTGACCACTGGCTGGCCAAGATCGCGACGAAGTTGCCCCAGCGAAAAATGCTCAGCCACTTCGTTCAACGCGGCATTCAGAAAAAACCAATAATCGTCCTTCGGCAGCGGCAACAAAGGATCGTTCTCTGACGTCTCTCGCGCAGCTTGATTGAGCTGATCAATAGCTGCCGAATTCAGAAAAACTTCGGCACAACCTTTTTCCAGAATCGTTCGGATTTGCAACGTTCCGCTGTGGATCAGATTCAGCGAAACGTTGATTCGGTCATAAAACTCCCGCTTGCGAAATTCCGTCCGAGCCCGCCGCTTTCCGAACAACCACCCCGCAGCCATGAACAATCCGGCGGTGAGACACTTCACCCAATTGTCATGCAGATAGTCTCCGACCGCGTCGAGAAACTGTTGCCAATGATTCATGCCGAGCAATCTCGTCGTCAGTGAAATGACTACAGGGAAACAAAAGATGCGAGAGCTAGTAGTCGTGTAACGGGTAAGGACAGATAAGTTCTGTAGTCCCATCTTCAGACATCGCGAGCAAACAGCACCGCCTGAAGGTCGAACTACGAGCCTAATTCTGATCAGCGTCCTTGAGCCCGAATGTTCCCGCGTTCGAGTCGAGCGAACTATGCAGTTTTTCGCACTCGCGTCTAAAGCGTAGAGTAGTAAGTCCAACTAGCGGCCAGCGACATCGCAAACAGCGTGTAAACGAATAGAGCCGATAGCATTTTGCAGATTGCTCGCCCAGCCGCTTGGTCATCGCTGACGAACTGCTGCAGTTCGCTCTTCTCAAAAAGTTCGCTAGTCACCGTGGCATCGTGAGTGGCGGCATGTGTGTCAGACATCAATCAAGCTCCGCAATCGATAAAGGAGATTTCAACACCATCGCCTGCAAACATCCCACAGGCTCGAAGTGCCTCGGATTCTGAGCAAAACATCGTGTCATGTCGAGTTCACTCAGCTATATGTCGGACCAAGATAGATATGTCAAATCTCAAATCCTGGCTGCTGGCCCGTTCCATATGGGGGAGCGTGAGACTCTTTCAGAGACTACAGTGCGCAATACCACACACGCCTGCGCTAAATTGAATGGAAACGAAGCGAAACCAATCATTCGGCCGTTGCGATCAAGTGCGAAACTGAAGTACCCCCAGCGGGGGCAGAACCGTTGCAGGATTCTGCGGGAAAATCGCAGTTTTCTATCCAGGCGACTCACTTTCAGACTCACATCGTCGAATTTCCGATGTTCGGCTGGCGAAGTTGGTTGAGAATTGGACGACGTTGTCTGATGCGGTTCAGCGTGAGATTCTGGCATTCGCGGCGATATCGTGGGACGAAAGCAGTAACATTGACGACCAGAAGACGGT
>CAIJTL010000820.1 GCA_903823545.1 uncultured Planctomycetaceae bacterium | reverse complement strand
GCGCAATGGATCGCGCTCGGCAAGGAGATCACGACGCCTGATGTCCGCGCACCGAAAATTCAGAGCAAAGTGATCGCGGCGCTTTCATCGTCCACCAAAGCAGCGGCGGCTCGGTTAGCGGCAGAGGATCAACCATCCGATGAGGACACCAAGGAGCTGTTGAGCGGATTGAATGAATTCGTACTCAGCACCGATTGGCACGCGAAGCTCGGCAAGACCACCGCGGACATTGCGGCGGTCGTCGATAGCAAAGTGATCTCGTTTGCGATTGCCGATTATCACGAAGACCCGAAACAGTGGTCTGACGTGGAATCTCGCATGTTCTTGCGATTGTTGCTCGAACATGCGTTTGCCAACGCGATGCCGCGTCGCAATGCCACAGCGGGGCCGCGACGAACATTGAGTTATCTCGGACGCGGCGACTATTTCGGCGAGATGGGATTGATGACCGGCGAACCTCGTTCGGCGACGATATACGCTTACGACCATCCGGACGGCGGCGCAAACATGCGTGTTCCGGACTCGCGCACGGGGGCGGTGCCGTCACGTGTTGAGTTGGTGAAGATCAGCAAAGAAGCGTTTCAAAAGCTGTGTGCTCAATCACCAAAAGTGAAGGCCCGCGTCGAAGAAATGATTGTGAAACGCCGTGCGTTCTCCGCACAGCAAATCAAATCGGATGCTTCCGAATTGATTGCGAGCCACGCCCAATCGCCGGAGTTCGAGCAGCTTGGTTTGATTCAGGGTCAGAAGCTGATGCTGATCGACCTCGATCGTTGCACACGCTGCAATCAATGCGTTGAGGCGTGTGTCGCCGCTCACGACGACGGTCACACGCGGCTGTACCTCGATGGGCCGCGATTCGAGAACTATCTGGTGCCGATCTCGTGTCGATCATGTCTCGACCCCGTTTGCATGATTGGCTGCCCAGTCGGTTCAATCAATCGCGGTGATAAAGGTGAGATCGTCATCGAAAACTGGTGCATCGGCTGCAGCATGTGTTCGGAACAATGCCCATATGGGTCGATCGTGATGAACCCGCTCAGCAAGCCTGCGGATCTCAGTTCTGAAGCGAGAAAGGCACTCGGAGCCGAAGCCAAGATGAGCACAATCACCGAACAAGCGGTGGTCTGTGATTTGTGTAGCTCGCTCCCCAGCCAAGACCCTTCGTGCGTTTATGCGTGCCCGCACGATGCGGCAATGCGAGTTCATGCTCAAGACTATTTCATGAGCGGAAAGAGATAGCGTGCTAATCGACCGCACCCATAACCGATGGTTCCAAGTCTCGGCATTGATTGTCGCAATCGGCGCTGTGGTCTACTCCGTTGAGAGCCTGTCGCCTCATGGAGCGACCGGCGGAAGCGTGTTGGGGTTAATCTTCGGCATTGTCGGTTCAGTATTCATGGTCATTGCCGCGTTACTGGCGGTTCGCAAAAGATTGCCGACTTGGCGAGTCGGTTCGGCCAAAGCATGGCTGCGAGCACATCTGTGGTTGGGAACGGTCGGCTTCGTTTTGATCTTGTTTCATTCCGGTTTTGGTTGGGGTGGGTTGCTCGAAAACTTGCTGTGGATTTCGTTTGGTCTCGTTGTCGTGACAGGCTTTGCGGGGCTCGCACTGCAACAAGTCATTCCAAAGTTGCTCACGTCCGAAGTGCCGCTCGAAACGTTCGTCGCACAGATTTCGTTTCTTGCCAAGACGATGTTGTTCCGAGCGGATCAATTGGTGGCGACACAAACTGGACCGCTTGAAGTTCCGTTTGAAAGCCTGACACCGTTTGCAGCCGCCGTGCTCAAGCAACAAGGAGTTCTGAAACGCGAGTCTGATTTGCCGAAAGAACTCGCCAAGGTTTACGCAAACGTTCCACAGCCTGAAGTCGAGAAGAAAGGTCATGCTGCCGAAAAACTAGCACTAGTTCCGAAGCCACCAGTCACGGTAACTCCCGTAATAGCGGAGGCGCGAGCAGAACCGACGACAGATCAAGCTGCTCCGGCAGTGAAGCCAAAGTCGCCGCTGGAATTGATGCAAGAAAAGAAAGCCGCGGCTGTAAAGAAGGCTGATTCAAGGGAAGCAGAATCCAAAGAAGCCGCGAGCGTACCCGCAACCGCGGTCGCTGAACCGACCGCGACAAAGCCTAAGTCGCCGCTGGAACTGATGCGTGAGAAGAAAGCTACTGCCCAGAGTTCAGCGATAACGAGCACTTCTGCTGCCGCATCAAAGGACTCATCAAGTTCGATCGCCGCTGAACCTGCTACACCACCCACCGATTCGCCGAGCGAGAAAAAGCTGTCGCCGCTGGAACAGATGCGTGCGAAGAAAGCCACGCTGCAAAGTTCAGTTACGACGGCAAGCGAGAAGGGTGAAGGCGAAGTTCCTGCCGAGCCGCGAACTGAAGAAAAAGACGACTCGGCGGGAGCCGCGCCCTCCCCAAGTCCAGCCGCCTCTGAGAAAAAACTTTCGCCGATGGAGATCATGCGGGCAAAGATGGCGGCGGAAAAAGGCTCGCCGGCAGACAAGGCAGCAGATGCACCAAAGCCGCTGACGGTCATGAAAGAGGCTGCTGAGCAACAGTCTGCGACTGCGCCAGAAATACTCCAGGCGAGCGGGGCGGCTTCTCCGCCGGTCGCCAAAAAGCCGCTACCGATTTCTAAACCTGTCGCGAGTTCTGATGCCGGTGCAACTAGCGCCGCTCCGAAATCAAAAGCGATCGTCGTCTCGCCCATTCAAATCGACGAACTGCGGGGATTTCATTTGAGAATCGTGAGGCCGTATTTGGATAAAGGGGCTTCGCCGCAACATGGCTTGAATGAACTGATCACGGCACGGCGTTTGTTCGGTCAATTGAAGTCAGACTTGCCTACGGAATTGC
>CAIJTL010000819.1 GCA_903823545.1 uncultured Planctomycetaceae bacterium | reverse complement strand
GGGGCGTTCGTCGGCGGTGCAGAAGTTGTGGGAAGGGTATTTCGGTCGAATGGTGCGGCTGGCTCGGCATCGGTTGGTGGGTGCTCCGCGAGCGGCGGCGGATGAAGAGGATGTCGCGCTGAGTGCGTTCGACAGCTTTTGCCGTGGTGCTCAGGCGGGGAAGTTTCCGCAGTTGGTCGATCGTCACGCGCTGTGGCCGTTGCTCGTGGCGATTACGTCGCACAAGTTGCTCGACCTGCGTCGGCGCGAGGGACGTCAGAAGCGCGGCGGGAATTGGAATCGGGTCGGCACGGGTGATGCGAGTGGTTCGATCGCATCCATCGAAGAGCTGGTCAGCCACGAGCCGACGCCGGAGTTCGCATGTCAGATGGCTGATGAATTTCGGCGGCTGATGGAAGTCCTCGGTGATGAAACTCTGCGATCGATTGCTGTCTGGCGTTTGGAGGGGGAGAGCATCGACGAGATATCTCAACGACTGAACTGCGTCTCACGCACCGTGCTGCGTAAGCTGGACCGCATTCGCACGCTGTGGTCGGAGGAGTCGCAGGATGTCGGATGATGCTCACTCCACCGCTGATGCTGACCCAGCCGCACCGCGCACGGTCCATGCGTTTGCCGAAATGTCGGGTGAGGCTCAAGGGCGAATCGACCAAGCGTGCGACGATTTCGAAGCGGCTTGGCAAACGTTTGTGAATCGTCCAGATCAGAACACGACCCCTCCCGCTGGATGGCCGAATCTCGCGCAGTTTGTCATCCAATTCAATGGTGGTGAGCGAGCCGCGGCGCTGCACGAACTCATTCCGATCGACATCGCGTATCGCCGTCGCAACGGTGCTCCGATCTCGTTGGCGGAGTATTTGCCATTCACCGAACTGGACTCCGACTGGCTGGCGCATGTGGTGCTCAATCCCGATGGGGAGACGCGTCGAGTCAACCTCGTCAGCGAGGCTGTCAGCGAACCACCGAAGTCTCCGCAACCGACTCAGCTCGGCGACTACGAAATCCTCGAACCGCTGGGCCAAGGTGGCATGGGGACCGTCTATCGAGCGCGACATCGGCGCATGGACCGCATCGTGGCAATCAAAGTTCTGCCGACATTAACGGCCCACGATCAGCATGTCGCGAATCGCTTTCGTCGCGAGATTCGTGCGGTGGCGAGGTTGTCGCACCCGCATATCGTCGCGGCTCACGATGCGGGCGAGGACAACGGCGTCTTGTATCTCGTCATGGAGTGCATCGACGGACTCGACCTTTCGACGTGGGTCCGTCGCCACGGACCACTCAGCGTGGCCGACGCCGTCGAGTGTCTTGCACAAGCGGCCGACGGCATGGACTACGCGCACCAACAAGGGATCGTGCATCGCGACATCAAGCCGTCGAATCTCTTGATGAGTCGAGAGACGAGAGTCCAGAGTCCAGAGCAAGACAAGGGCACGGCAAACTCTCGACTACACATCAAAGTGCTTGACCTCGGCCTCGCACGCATTGACGCCGAACTCCCTTCGTCGGAAATGACCGCCGTCACACGCAGTGGCATGATCTTTGGCACGGCGGAGTACATGTCGCCGGAACAAGCGATGAATGTTCGCTCGGCGGACCAGCGTTCCGACATCTACAGCCTCGGATGCACGCTCTTCTTTCTGCTGACAGGCCGCTCGGTTGTGAAGGGAGAAACTTACATGGAAATGGTGATGGCTCACCAACTCCTGATGCTCCCGTCGCTGAACGGCACGCGGCACGACGTCCCCGATGAGCTGGAACAAATCTTTCGCCGCATGACCGCCAAGAAACCGGAACAGCGTTTCGCGTCGATGGCCGAAGTCCGCGATGCACTGCAAGCAATCCCGCGTGATCGTTTTGTGACTGGAGTGCTTCGGCCCGACGAGGCTTTCACATTTTCGTTGGACCAGACGGCAGAGCTAAGAAAGGGAGAAGAGAAAGCAGAATCCAAAAACCCAAAGCTCCTTCAGGCCGGAGCACTCCAAAGGGGGGCGACGTTGTCTCAGCGATGGTCGTTGCTGGGACTCAGACAACGCGTCGCACTGATTACGCTGAGCATTGCCTTGTTGCTGGTGGCGATCTGGTCGTTGAAGTTGATCGACTTTGCTCGAACCCATTCTGTTCCGCTCACGTCACCTGCCCCGCTCGGATTTCCCGCAAGCGAAGCTGTCGTCCAACAGACACAGCGCGAGTGGGCCAAACATCTCGGCG
>CAIJTL010000818.1 GCA_903823545.1 uncultured Planctomycetaceae bacterium | reverse complement strand
GCTCAAATTCGCGAGGGGCGCGATTAGTCGCTGTGGCAAAACGCTTATTACCTCGCCCGCCGTTGCCTCCCTTGGCCACGAGATAGCGTGCATCGTGCTGGTCCAAGTCTGCCAAGATCTCTTGGGTCTCAGCGTCACGAACCAGAGTTCCCGGAGGAACTCGCATTTCCAAATTGTCGCCGCTCTTTCCAGTCTTCAACGTTCCTTGACCATTCATGCCGCGATCAGCGTGCATGTGCTTGTGACCGACTAAGTGAGTCAAACTATTGACGTTTTCATCCGCGATCACAATGACATCGCCACCGTTCCCGCCGTCGCCGCCGTTCGGTCCACCGTAAGCAACATGAGCCTCGCGTCGAAAACTGACACACCCGTTTCCGCCGTCACCGGCTTTGCAATCAATCGAATAACGATCAACGAACATCAAGACTCCCGAACGGCAAAAGAAGTTATTGGTCAAGCAGTTTGAGTTTGCAGGGGCGTAAGTCGGGGCAACCGCCCGACCAGACGGCTCCGGAGAGTCGTGCTGCTCCACTATCTCATGTTGTTCGCCTCGTAGCGCGACTACGCTTTGAGCGGGACGGGACTGTATCAGTCAGGACGCTCGAATTCACGCGACGTTCTTCATCCGGCGAGTCGGATCGGGATAATTCAACGTCCCGGTTTCGATCACCTGGGATGCGTTAACCCCTAGATTTCCTCGAAGCCGAACAAGCGTTGCGCGACTAATTCAGTAAATCCACACTAGCAGAATCAATCGTGACTGAAGATAACGAAGCGGTTCGGAGCGTGTTGGGTTCGATCGTTTGTACTTTTCAGGAGCAACTGAGATGAGCCGCTTTGTTCGAGTTGTGTTTGGTGTCGCTTGTTTGTTTGGAATCGTTGTGACCTCCTCGAATGCGGCTGACGCTCCGAGCGGTAAGCAGCGAGTCTATTTTGGAACGTATACCGGCAAAGTGAGCAAAGGGATTTATCGCAGTGAACTCGATCTCTCGACGGGCAAGTTGTCGCCGCCAGTGCTCGCTGGAGAAGCGACCAGCCCGTCCTTCTTGGCGATCGCTCCGAATGAAAAGTTCTTGTATTCGGTCGGCGAAATTAGTGACTTCGGTGGCAAGCCTGCCGGAGCGGTCAATGCGTTTGCAATCGATGCGGCCACCGGAAACCTCAAGCTGCTCAATCAGCAATCGTCAGTAGGAGCAGGTCCGTGTCACGTCGTCGTCGATCGTGAAGGGAAGAACGTGTTGGTCGCGAATTACGGCGGCGGCAGCGCGGCGGTGCTGCCGATTAATGCGGACGGCAAAATCGGTGAAGCGTCGAGCTTCGTCCAACACAAAGGGACGAGCGTTGATAAAGGTCGGCAGGAAGCGCCGCATGCTCACTCAATTAACGTCGATGCAAAGAATCGTTTCGCGTTTGTCGCGGACCTTGGTTTAGACACCGTGCAGGTTTATCGCTTCGACGCCGCGAAAGGGACAATCGCGCCGAATGATCCTGCTGCTGCGAAGGTGGCACCCAGTTCTGGACCGCGACACTTTGCATTTCATCCAAGCGGCAAGTTCGCTTATGTGATCAACGAAATGTCGCTGACCGTGACCGCGTTTCAATACGATGCTGACAAGGGGCAGCTCAGCACGTTGCAAACCATCACGACGCTTCCCGAAGGAGTGACTGATCGCAAAGGGATGTCGACCGCCGAAGTCGTGGTGCATCCGAGCGGCAAGTTCTTGTACGGCTCGAACCGCGGTCATCACAGCATCGCGGCTTTCGCGATTGATCAAAGCACCGGCAAGCTGACTGCCGTCGGTCATCAAGGCCAAGGAATCAAGACTCCTCGCAACTTCAACATTGATCCGACGGGCAACTACCTACTTGTCGCCAATCAAGACGGCGACAGCGTGGTTGTGTTCAAAGTCGATCAGGCAACCGGCAAACTAGAACCGACTGGTTCCAGCATCGAAGTCCCGACGCCAGTCTGCGTGAAGTTTTTGCCGTTGGCGAAGTGATTGTCGCGATCACATTAAGAGCCCCACCGAGGCAAGCTCGGTGGGGTTGATCGTCGTCAAGTTGCATTTCCCCGTCTGTCTGGAGTTCAAAACCATGCTGAGGAAAACTCTCTTCTCGATCTGTCTGGCGTCGGCTTGTTTGTTGCCGCAGGTTTTGTTGGCTCAGGCAGTTGATGAATCAAAGCTGACGGAAGCTCGACTGAAGGGAGTCGAGTTTCTCAAGTCGAAGCAACTCTCCGAAGGGAACTGGGAATTTCCGGGGCATGACGTGGGGATCACGTCGCTGTGTACTCTCTCGCTCGTCGAAAACGGCGTCTCGCAGTTCGATCCGGTGATCGAGAAGGGTCATCGGTACGTCAAGAAGAATGTGAAGGAACTCGGCTCGACCTATGACATCGCGTTGGCCATCGTGCTGCTCTCGCGTTTGGACGAACACAGCAATAAATCGGTGATTCGCGACTTGGGCGCGAGGTTGATTTCCGGGCAGAACACGGCGGGCGGTTGGTCGTATACGTGTCCAGCGAAAGTCACGTCGTCAATCTTGACGAATCCCGAAACTCGTCCGAAGCCACCAGAAGGTTTCGGTGACAACAGTTGCACGCAACTGGCGGTGCTCGGCCTGTGGACGGCGTCGCGATCAGGCATCGATATCGATCAACCAATGGCGGCGGTCGCACAACGTTTCAAGACGACTCAAAACAGCGACGGCGGCTGGCCATACACCGTCGTTCCCGCGAAGCAAGGTGAGACTGCTGCCGTGAACCCATCGGGAAGCGCGATGACGTTCGCCGGACTGTTCTGTCTGACTGCCGCGCGAGCCAACAAACTGCGGAAGCAAATTGAAGAGCGTGAGATTTCTGGTGATGACAAATCAAAGCCGGGTGCGAGCGGTACGAAGAAGCCGACAGCAGGCGGCGCGTCCGGCGCTTCAAAGAAGCTCGACGATGAAAAGAAGGCGCTTCAGGCAACGGGAGACAAGACAGCGACAGACAATGCTGGGGGAGCAAAATCGGACGCCGGCAACACGTTGATGACCGATCCGATCTTTGCCAAGGGACTCGAACAAGCGGGCCGCTTCGTGCAAGGTGGCGATACCGCGAGGTATTTCTTGTGGTCGATCGAACGCTTGGGAGTCATGCTCGGACTCGAAAAGTTCGGCGGCGTCGATTGGTTCGCGAAGAACTCAGACGTGTTGCTGAAGACACAAAAAATGGACGGCTCATGGCCCGAAGAACACAACGACAAAGGACTGTCGCAAACGGCGTTCGCGGTCCTCTTCTTGCGCAAAGCGAATCTTGGTAGCGATATTTCGCGGCTGCTCGAAGGAGAGCCGGAAAAGGCGTTCGTGTTCGTGAACCGAGCAGAGAAGCCCCGTTTCGGAACGATCGACGAGGCTTTGAAAGCCGCTCTGCCCGGAGAGACGCTGCGCATCGAAGGGGACGGTCCCTTCAAACTGCCGCACGTGATTATCGACAAGAACCTGACGATCGAAGCGGGTTATGGATATCTGCCGACGTTCGTCTATGACGTCGGCATGGATGCGCGCGGCTTGCGAGCACGTCCGGATAAAGACCCGGAGACGCGCTACATGCTGACAGTGTTCAACGCGAATGTGACGTTGGAAGGCTTGAAGCTCGACTTCGATGCGCCCGATGCGGGGCCACAGACCTCGTGGAGCGTGGTGCGAGTCGCGGGCGGTTCGCTACGGATGCTGAACTGCTCGATCACCGAAGAGCGCCGCAAAGGAGTCGCGTTGATCGAAGTGACTGAGCCGTCCAAAGTACAGATGCGAAACTGCCTACTCGGCGGCGGACGAGCGGCTGTCGAAGTGGCCGCGACCGGACAACAGACGATCGACGCGGACAACAGTTTGCTCTTCAGCGACAACTGCGTTGCGATCGTGAAGCACCCG
>CAIJTL010000817.1 GCA_903823545.1 uncultured Planctomycetaceae bacterium | reverse complement strand
GCCGCCGATGTTGGCGTATTCCCCTTCGGTGTTCTCGCGGAAGACGAGCATGTCGATGCTGCCTCCCGGCTTGTTCCGCAGCGGGCTTTCGACGCCAGGATACAGGTACGCCGGACGCAAGCAGACGCACTGATCGAACCGCCGCCGAATCGGCAACAGCAACCCGTTGAGCGTGACGTGATCCTGCACGCTCGGATGCCCGACCGCTCCCAGCAAGATCGCGTCGAACCCGGCCAGCGTGTCGAGGTAATCCGCCGGAGCCATCCGCCCGTTTTGAAAGTAGTAGTCAGTCCCCCACGGAAAGTGAGTCCACTCGCACCGAGCGTCCGACTTCGGAGCCGCCACATCGGCAACTCGGATCGCTTCGCGAATGACTTCGGGACCAATGCCGTCACCCGCGATGACAGCGATGCGAAATGTCTTGCTCATGGAAGTTCCACGGTCTGAAGAAGCAGCTTTTCAACGCAAAGGTGCAAAGATCGCAAAGACTCGCGAAGAAAACAATTGGTCGTTTAGGAATCGTGAATTCCGGTTTGGCCTATGGCTATTCGGTCAACTTCGAGACTCGCAGGATGTAAGCCGTCCCGTTGGAATTGGCGGTCAGCAGGTGGCGACCGTCTGGGGAGAAGGCGAGATCAGTGGGAGCGGACGGGATGTTGAATTCGTTGGCGATGGAGCGGTTGCGGGAGTAGAGGAGTTCGCCGTTGCGAGAGAGTAGGACGATCTGGTTGGGTTCGGTTTCACTCCCTGCGTTCCCGAAGCTCGTGGCAACATTCTCGCCGTCGGGCATGAAGGCTACTGCGTAGGTTTGTCCGGGCTTGTGCCAGAGTTGGATCGGACGGTTGTCTCGGAGGAGCCACAGGCTCACGCCGGAACGTTCGGCGATGGCGAGACGTTGGGCATCCGGAGAGAGAGCGAGTTGGTACACCCAGCCGCCCGGTGAGGGGATGCTGGCGACCTCGCGCGGGGCGGAGTTGTTGCCGGATCGTCGCCACAGTCGGACTGTGACGTTGATGTGACTGCCAGCGCCATCGGTGGCCTCGTCGGTTGTGACCAACGTCCGACTGTCGTTTGAGACGGCGAAGCCTCCGCCCAACGCCATCGCGCCGAACATGATCTGCTGGCCTTTTGATGCGGCGGTCCATGAGCAAAGTCGCTTGGCGGGAATCTCTCCCGCTTGCCACAGGGACAATTCGGTCGACGAAAACGCTTCGGCGGAGCTTGGGACTCGCGCGATGACCAAGCCTGAAGGATTGGCGGCGACCGCAGCGAGCGATTCGGTCGGTCGTCCCATCGAAACGACACGATCCCCGTCGATCCGCCATTGATGCGGGCTTCCGTTTCCGACCGTCGTGAACTGCGACGGACTCACGAAACCGATTGGACCATCGAGTTGCCTCTTCGTGTCGGAGCAGGCGAGTCGCTTACAGGTGTTGCCGTTCAGACGCCAGACTTGGAAGCCGTCTTCCGAGTTCGTCACGAAGTGTTTGCCGTCGGGAGCCATGACAATGGTGCGACGTCCGAGAGCCGGAAAGATCGGCTGCTGTTGGATCGGGTGCTTCTCGCGGAAGCCGTTCGCAGTGAACTCCCACAACCGAACCATGCCGTTGATGTGCGTTGAAGCCAGCATCTGCAAGTCCGCACTGATCCCGACATCGGTGAGATTGCCCCCAGTCCAATGCACGAGTTGCTCAAATTCGAGTTCGATCGAGTCTTCGTTCAACCGCCAAGTTTGGAAGCCCCCTTCGGTGAAGAGCAAAATGCGATCTGCGCCGGTTCGGAAGGGACGTAGGCTGAATTGTTCGACCGGAACGCCCACTCGCCCCGCGACGAGATCGCGTTTCGCTGTCAGCTTCGGTTCGGAAGTCGAGACATCCCACACGGCGAGCAGTCCCGCTTTGTCGATGGCCGCCAGTTGGCCGCTTGCCAGAAATCCGTGACGCGGGCGAACGTCGAAGTGATAGTCGCGATGAAACTCCATCCCAGGCACAACCGCATGGCGTTTCGGCGGCAGCTCACCGAGATCAAAGACCTGCAATGAGTACGAACCGTCTAGAGTCGCGATCACCGCGAGCCGCTTTCCGTCGGGCGAGAAGCTAGGATGTTTGAAGCCGTGCAACTCGAACACCCGCTGCGGCGGATCGACCGACACGTCCCAAACATAGGTCGAGTACTTCGGCACCTCATCGAGAACCTCATGCAAGACCGAAGTTGCCAGCCACCGCCCATCGAGTGAAAACGTTGCG
>CAIJTL010000816.1 GCA_903823545.1 uncultured Planctomycetaceae bacterium | reverse complement strand
CATCACCCCCGCTCACAGCAAGAAGGCGTTCAAATCCTCTTCGGCGACCATTTCCCAACCAAAACGGGCAAGGCCCGCTTCGTCCCTGTCGATTGGAAGCCCGCCGCCGAGTTGCCCGATGACGAATATCCTTTCGTCCTCAACACTGGCCGAGTCCTCGAACACTGGCACACCGGCAGCATGACTCGCCGCAGTTACGCCTTGAACGCCATCGAGCCAGCGGCGTTCGCGGCGATGAATCCGTCCGACCTCAACAATCTTGGTCTTGCCGACGGTGAATTCATCGCAGTGAGCAGTCGTCGCGGCACAATCCAGCTTCACGTTCGCAGCGACGATTCGCTCGAACCGGGCTGCCTCTTCGTGCCGTTCCATTTCCGCGAAGCAGCGGCCAATAACCTGACCACCGAACAACTCGACCCGTTCGGCAAGATCCCCGAGTTCAAGTTCTGTGCGGTGAAAGTGACTCGAGCGTAAGGCTTGTCTTCCGTTGTGGTGCACGCGACTCGCGTGCAACTCCGTTGTGGCCGGTCTCCTGACGAGCCACAGGCAATTGACCGCATGCCTCCTAATCGCTGTGCGCCAAGATATTCCACAACATCGTCCGATTGGGCATTCGGGAGACCTTCGGTCGAGCGGAAGTGTCTCGGTCAGGAGACCGGACACAGCGTGCAGGGACGATCGTTGAATCGGCTGCACGCGAGCCGCGTGCGCCACAGATTTGGCACCGACCGCACTCACGGCTTCGCAATCAGCTTCACGATGATTTCAACTTCGGTCCGAATTGTCTGATTGCCCGACAGCGGATCGGCGGGGCCTGTGGCGGTCAGTTTGATTCCTTTCACTTCACCCGCAGCGAAGTTTGCAGGGAAGCGAAGTTCGAGTGCGAAGTCGGTTTGATCCGCTTTCACGGCGGCGTTGGTGATCGCGACTCCACCCGGTTGGCCGGTGAGCGTGAGGTTCACGTCACCTTTGAAGCCCGCGAGCCGTTCGATCTTGCCGGTCAACTTCACGACTGTGACGGCTTTTGGATCGTGCATCTGTTCGATGGTCGTCGAGCCGCTCAGCTTGACCGAGATTGGATTCAGGACCGGCAGACGACGCACCGTTGAATATGCCGTTCGCAAGACGATGTTTCGTTCTGGATTGAGCAACTCGGCTTTGATCGCGATATCGCAGGAACTCTCCGGCAAGACAGACGGAACGATGAGAGCTAGCTCGCTGGTCAATGGTGCTTTCGCTTCTGCTTCGCGGACGGCAGTCTCGGCGGCAGTCTTCTTGG
Organism: uncultured Planctomycetaceae bacterium; assembly: GCA_903823545.1. GTDB lineage: Bacteria > Planctomycetota > Planctomycetia > Planctomycetales > Planctomycetaceae > SXKJ01. Next base: position 2,677 of record CAIJTL010000816.1, on the reverse strand, counting down.
TGGTGAGGTCAGCAACCTTGGCATCTGCTGCAACCTTCGCGTCGCCTTGAGCGGCAGCCGCTTGTTTGACCGCTTCGGCCAGTTGTGTGTCGATCGCTTTCAGTGCGTTAATCGCAGCAGCAACAGGAGGATCGACGGGGACCTCGACAACTCGTTCGGGACGCAACGCCAGCGGAAGGTTGGGCTGATTGTTGACTCGTGGCTCGAGCTGCGAAGTCACGAGCGTCAGCCGAATCGGGCCGAGCATTCCCGATGGGCGAACGAATTTCACAGGAATCGCTGCCTTGCTCATCAACACCCAATGGGTCGGCGGTTGTGCATCAGCCCAAGCGACTTGAAACGGTGTCGTTGATTTCGGTGCTGTCGCGATCGCGAATTGCTCACGCAGCCAGACGGGCGTTCGGTCGTCAACAGCGGCATCCGTGCGAACTCGAGCGGCGATCGCGCCGTCAGCGGACTTCGCGGTGAGCGTTGTCACTAACTGATTGACGGCGTCCCCTGCTCCGCTCAACGTCAACAATGTGCCGCTGGCTCCGGCGGGAATCTCAGTCCCCGTCGCGGTTACGCCGGGAGGAAGTTGACCGAGCGAGAGTTGCAGCGGGCCGTTGTATTCGCGTCGCGAAACGTTGACTTCGAGCAACTGCGATTCGCCCGCCGCGATGTTGGCAACTTCTGACTTCGCGGTGACCGTCACTTCAGGAGTCGGCTTGTCGGCATTCGTCACGACCAGTCGATAGATCGCTTGATCGTTGGCAATGTCGAGCGTGTCCCGGATTGCGACCGTGAGCGTTTCCAATCCTGCGGGAACCGTGAAATCAAGTCGTGGATCAATCGACAGCGGCCCGTCGTCGTTGCTGGCGAGCACTCCGCCGTCTTTGTTGCGAAGCTCGATCGCGGCGTCGATGCGCGAACCGAGTCGCTCGGCAAAGACCTCAAACGTCAGCTTGCTTCCGGGCGTGACCATGAACTTGTATTGATCAAGTTGCCCCGGCGCATCGAGCCGGCCGCTGATGGCGACGGGAATCGTGGGCACTGGCGTCTCGCCTGTGCTGTTCGCGGTAACGGCAGGCGAGACGCCCGCCACCACGATGGACTCAACCAACTCGGCCAGCGAACTGAGCATGACGCTTGGCGGCACACCGCTGGCAGTTTGCGGATTCAGAAATGCGGTCGGGATCACGTCGCCATCAGTCGGCGCTTTGAACGGCAACTTCGCGCCGCCCCCTGTCCCCAGAAGTTCGAGAGCAATCTCTTGCCCGCGCGTCACAGCCGGTGGAAACGCGAGATCGGCGAACTGCCATTGGCCGACCTTCAGCCGAAAGAAACTGACTCCCGGCGGAGCGTATTGCAGGTCGTGAATCTCAATCGTGTACTGCCCGTCGCGCGGCAACTTGGTCGCGATGCGGCAATCTCCGGCGAGCGTTCGTGACGGCATCGCCCAAGCGACTTGAACTCGCTGAGCATCAAACAAATGCACGACCGGCCGCAACTTGCTGCCGAGCCGTTTGGCTTCGACCTCGATCAACACGTCTTCGCCCGCTTTGCCCGTAAACGAAGTCTTCGAGACACCGCTCCCCGCCACCGAACCATGTAAGCTGGCCGGCAAGGCTGCGATCGTTTCGGAGATTGGCAATTGCGGTAGCCGATCAAGCGCGACGGCGACGCTGTTTGAGACTCCGTCGTTCGTCGCCAACCGCAGTTGAGCAACTCCGGGAGCTGTTTCGTTCGGCAGCGTCGTCGTCAGCACCAGGCGATTTGCGTTGCTCTGCTTGTCATCAATCGCCACCGCAACCGCACTCGTGTTGAGCCACAGCTTCGGAGCCGGTAGCAAATCGACGCCATCAATTGTCACGACCGTCGGTTGGCCAATCTGAAACCCGCGCACGTTGACGGCACGAATCTCCGGCGGGCGGGCGTCAGCCGAATGCCATGCCATCAGGATGACGCTCGGAAAGATGAACGCGAAGCGGCGGCAAATTAGAAATGGATGATAACGCATCTTTTTGGTACTCAGTTGGCGGGAATTCCAAGCCATTGCAGTAGTCCCTCCTCCACCGACTGAAGTTGTTCCGGCGTGAGAACTCCCAGACGGCGGAGGAAAAATCTGGGTGGCAACGCCTGGAGACCTTGAACGAGAAAAGCGCCCTCTTCCAAGAATCGCACGGGGACGACCACTTCAAACTGAGAACCGCGAGTGGCCGTCGTGTGTGGAATAACCCCAATGAGTGCTCGGTCATCGTCGGCATAGGGGACGCTGATGACGAGCGCCGGTCGAACCTTCGCCGTGATGCCGAAGTCCACTTGCCAGACTTCACCGCGCTTGGGCACGTTCCGCCTCCTCTTCGTCCAAGGCGCGGAATGACTCAGCCGCGAGAGCCCCGAAATCGTCGTCGGTTAGGTCGTCCGACATTGGGACGATCTCGACAATGCGGCGACGTACTTCGACTCGCTCGGCGGGAGTAAGTTGCTGGAACTCGTCAAGGATTTGAGCAACGGCTGCGGTCATGATGTCACTTCTAATGTTAGTCAAATAGTTCGCTCAGTATGAGGTCTCGTTCTTCGCCGTAGCGAATGGATTGTGAATCAAACTTTCCGCTTGATTCACTGGGCATCACTTCGGCCTGGTCATCCAACACGATCTCGAACATATCAACACAACATCCACAGCCTCGATTCT
>CAIJTL010000815.1 GCA_903823545.1 uncultured Planctomycetaceae bacterium | reverse complement strand
TCGGTTTCCAGAATGATCAGATCACCGCCAGCGGCCGAGCTTCGGTATTGATAGAAGCTGCCGACATCACCACCGCCGCCGACTCGATGCCCTTCCGAATCGTTCACGACCTTGATGATCGTCCCTGCCGAAATCGTGAAGGCGATGTTTTCGAGATTGAGTCGACCGTATTCGTAACGGATGTCGTTCGGGATCGTCACGTCATCGGACGTAGCGAGAGCCGCTTTCTGGGCTGGAGTCAATTCGGTGCCCAGCAGAGCTGGATCGAGGTCTGGTCCGTCGAGATCGGTCACCGGTTTGAGTAGCACGATGCTACGAGCATTCAGACCCGCTTCGAGCTTCACGGTGCTGGCAATGTTGACGAGATTCGTGCTCGTGACCTTGTTCCCTTTCGGAACCGGGAAACCGTAGGGGAGCAGCGACAACGACAGGGCAAGACCGCTCGTTCCCGCCCGTTTGTCTCCGCCGACTCCTTCGTTCGCCAGCAGGTTCACATCTTCCAACGCTCGAATCTGTGTGGTGCCGGTGAGATTGATGACGTTGTTCTCGTAGATCTCCGCTTTGACCACGGGAACCACGATGTTGGGCAACAGCGAGAAGGCGGTGATCTCCACATTGGCGAAGCTGTCGTGCAGATTCGGCACGCCGGTGCTGTCGCGACCGGTGTAGAGCAACACGTCGCTGCCACGCAGATCGGAGTTGGTCACTGTGATCGTCGAGTTGGCAGTCGCAATCGCCTTCGCGTCCGCACCGACTGCTCCCGACAAACTGCCCGCCATGAGCACGTTCGCGCTGGGGCGCAGGCCCGATCCGGTGCGGCTGGTGAGGAAGAGGTCCCCCGACTGGTTCTCCAACTTGGCCCCGGTGACATTGATGTTGGCGTCCGTATTCGCGGTGACTTCCGAGAGTCCGACCGAGACGCTGAACCCGGAAGCCGTTTCGATGCGGACGCTGTCCACGGCGGTCACATCGGTGGAGGTCTCGATGCGGAAGACGCCGGGGTTGTTGTTGTTTCCCGTCGCCGTGAGTTGCGCTCCCGATGCGATATTCACGTTGGCCTGGAAGGTGCGCGAGGAGTTGCCGATTTCGGTATCGCTCGTCAACACGGTCAAACCGGCGACGCTCGCCGAGCCTGCACGCAGATTGCTCGCATCTTTGAAGCGATCCTTGGTCAGTTCGTTCTTGGCGGAGATCAGAATGAACTGGGACGTAACGAGGGCGTTCGTGCCGACATCGACGTTCGCCTTGCTGTAGTTCTTGTTGCTGGCTCCCGCACCGGTGCCGACGCCGAGCGCGAACGCATACGAGTCGGCGGACGCGTCGGTCTTTTGTGAGCCGGTCGATTTCAGTTGGAACGAATTCGTGGTGACCTGAGTGTTCGCTCCGAGCCGTGCGATCGCCGCATTGTCGCTGAAGGTGTTCGACTGCGATCCAGTCGCCGCCACGAGTCCGCCGCCCGCCGCAACACTTTCGGCAAGCAGGTCGTCGGTCGTGCTGGCAGAAATCAGCAACGTGCCAGCGATCACCTTCGTGTTGCTTCCCGCTTCGGCGATGACCTCGTCGATGTCGTTTCCAAGACTGTCTTGTCCAAGACCGAGTTCCACATCGGCGATCATCGCGCCGATGGCGATGGCTCCCAACGCTCCGCCGTAAGCTCCCGCCTTCGCGGTGTTCGTCGCGGTCGAACGAATCTCGACCGTGTTGGACGAGAGGAGTGTCGCGTTCTGCGTGAACGCCTTCGTGCTCACCTTGATATCCGCGTCAGCTCGGTTGCCGGTCGCTCCGACCAGCGCCGCCGCAACACCGGCGGTGAATGTCTTCGGAATCGCGGCGACGGAGTTCGCCAGGACGCTGGTGTTCGTCGAGCCGACCGTTGCACCGACGATGCTCGACGAAATGTCGCTGAGGATTTCATTCTTCACCAGCGCCGCACCGATCGCCGCACCGAGGCTGATCGCGACCGTCACTGCGACGGCGTCACCTTCGAGGTACGCGTTCTCTTTGCCGCTGACCGTTACGTCGCCAGTCACATCGACCATGATCGGGCCAGAGATTGCCGCTTCGACCTTGTTGTCCACTGTGTTGTAGATGCCGATGCCGCCGCCGCTCGCCGAAAAGAGGCCAATCGACACTGACGTCGAGACCGCCTCGACGCCGGTGATCTTCGCATTCAACTGGTCCGCCAGAACGGTGAGGTTCCGGCCCACGTTGATCGTAGTCGCGGTGGTCGAGCTGATCTTCGCGAGGACATCGTTCTTGATCGAGCTATCCGCCAGCGAGGCATTCACGGTGAGCGCCACGCTGAGGCCGATCGCCGCCGACACCGCCACGCCGATGGATTGAACCTTCGTGATCTGACTGTCGGCAATCGCCGAGACGATC
>CAIJTL010000814.1 GCA_903823545.1 uncultured Planctomycetaceae bacterium | reverse complement strand
TCTCGATCAAATGGTGGGCCGGCGCTGCGCTGGTCCCACCCTACAGTTTCTGCAATCCGACGAATTCGCCGACCGTGACGCAGGGAAGTATCGCGAATCATCCGAAATGTCCTCTTTAGAATATGCGATTTGAACCAAGCTCCATGAGGATGACTGCCTTCGCTAACCACGAAAAATTTCGTGGCCAGCAACAACGCCGTCCTTCATGTAGATCTGCCGCTTGGCCATTGCCGCGATGTCAGGTTCGTGAGTGACCATCAAGATCGTACGTCCTTCGGCGTTGAGTGCTTTGAGCATGTTCATGATCTCGCCACCGGTTTTGGAATCGAGATTTCCCGTCGGCTCGTCGGCGAGCACGATTTCAGGATTGTTGACCAACGCGCGAGCGATCGCGACGCGCTGTTGCTGACCACCAGAAAGTTGAAACGGACGATGATCTAATCGATCCGCCAAGCCGACTCGTTCCGCCAAGTCGATGCAATGGGCCTCATCGCGAGCTGAAATTGGTGGTCGTCCCGGTCGATAGTGCAACGGAATTTGAATGTTCTCCAGGACCGTGTATTGCTGAATCAAATTGAATGACTGAAAGATGAACCCGATCATCTGATTGCGAATGTGCGAAAGGTCGTCATCGCTCAGTTCCGCCACATTGTGTCCGCCAAGGATGTATGAGCCGCTCGTCGGACGATCGAGTGCTCCGAGCAAATTCAACAACGTACTTTTGCCGCTCCCCGATGAACCCATAATGGCGACGAAATCCCCTTGCGGAAATTGCAGGCTGACGCCGCGGAGCGCCTGCACAACGACACCTCCCTTGAGGTGATAGTGCTTCTGCAAATTGATGACTTCGCCAGCGAGTGACATTGTCTGCTTACTTCCTGATTGAGATTTTTTATTGATGACGCTGCGAAGTTGTTGCAGTCAGGGCGTCGACGGGTCAACCCCTCACGTCGCGTGCCCTTAGGTACGTGAGCGTTCGCCCTCGCAGGCGGTTCGGGTTACTTTATTGGCGTCGCAGCCATTAGGCTGAGGAACACAATTTTCGATGAGGCCAAATTGCTATGAGAACTCGCTGGTTCGCAAGTCTGATCGCACTACTTCTGATCTCCTCCACGGCAAACGGACAAGCTCCCGATCCGAAAGCGTTGGAGTTCTTTGAGCAGAAAATTCGTCCTGTGCTGGTCCAGCATTGTTATTCGTGCCATTCGGAAGAGGCACGCAACAACAAGAAGCTGAAGGCGAAGCTGTATCTCGATTCAGCCGAAGGAATGCTCGACGGTGGCGAGTCTGGGCCGGTGATGGTGAAGGGAAAGGGAGCCGAGAGCCTGCTGGTCAAGGCGTTGAAGTACGACGGCTTGGAAATGCCCCCCTCGGGGAAGTTGCCAGAAGAGGTCATCGCCGACTTTGTGAAGTGGATCGACATGGGCGCGGTCGATCCGCGTGTCGGTCGCAAGCCGGGATCGGCGAAGCGAGAAATCAATCTCGAAGAAGGTCGGCAGTTCTGGTCGTTCAAGCCGTTGCAGAATGTCGCGCCGCCCGAAGTGAAGAACGCCGCGTGGAACGGAACTCCGATTGACCGCTTCGTGGCGGCGAAGCACGAAGAGAAGCAACTCAAAGCAAACGGCCCGGTCAGCAAAGAAAAGTTGATTCGCCGGGCGTATTTCGATTTGATCGGTCTGCCACCGACTCCGGAACAAGTCGATGCGTTCGTGAAAGATGCCGCTCCAAATGCGTTTGAAAAAGTGATTGATGAGTTGTTGCAAAGCGAACGCTACGGCGAACGCTGGGGCCGACATTGGCTGGACGTTGCTCGATTCGCAGAGAGCGGCGGGTATGAATTCGACGGCTTCCGCCCCGGAGCGTATCACTACCGCGACTGGGTCATTCGAGCGATCAACGGCGACATGCCGTACTCCGAATTCGTGCGGATGCAAATTGCCGGCGACAAGCTGCTGCCCGACGATTATCGCGGCGCGGCAGCGACTGGATTCTTGGTCGCAGGACCGTATCCCGGACAGATCACAGCGAAGACAGTCGAGCGAATTCGTTACGACCAACTCGACGACATGATCATGACGATCGGCGGCTCGATGCTCGGCTTGACGCTCGGGTGTGTCCGCTGTCATGAACACAAATACGATCCGATTCAAGCGAAAGATTACTACGGCATCGCCTCTTCGCTCGCACGATCGGCTCACGGTCCCAAAATGTACGACCCTGATCCTGCGGCGACTCAACGCGCTGTTGAGAAGCATCGCGCCGAACACGAACCGCTCGTAGCGGCTCTCAGAAAATTTGCCTCCGAGGAACTGCTAAAGCGATTCGCCGAATGGCAAAAGAACGAACTCGGCAAGCAACCGGATGCGCCGCGCTGGCAAGCGCTCGATCCGGTCTCGGCAGAAGCGGAACGATCTTGGTTGAAGATGCTGTCGTCGGGCATCGTGGCTCATGACGGAAGTTTCGCACCGGAGACAAACGCAAAACGTCGTCCACGTGCGCCGCGAGAACTCGAAGAGTACACCATCACGGCTCACACGTTTCAGAAGAATCTCACATCATTGCGACTCGACGCTTTCACGGACAAAGTGCTGCCGCAACGCGGCCCCGGACTCAACGGCGATGGCAGTTTCCAATTGGCCGAGTTGAAGGTGACCGCCCGTCCGATACGCAACAGCTCGGCTCTGGAGAGCCAAGCTACAAATACCGAGAAGCCGATCGAGCTGAAGCTGAAACCTGTCTTTGCAGCGTTCGAAGACAAGAACCAGCCGCTCGCGAACGCCGTCGATGGCAAGCCTGCGACCGCTTGGGTCGTGCGTGAGAACGCTCGTAAGGACAACGCGGCGATCTTTGAAATTGAAGGTGGCCTCCCCGGCTTTGCTGGTGGTACCGAATTGACATTCGAGTTGAGTTTCCGCGATCTCGGCCTTGGTCGAGTGCGACTCGCGATGAGTACCGAAGCAAATCCCGCGACATGGGCAGGCGACTTCACGCCGCAGCATCTCGGCGAAATCCGTGCGACATTGGCTGCGAACAACAATCAGATTCCGGAAGCCGTTCGTGAGCCGATGGTTCACTGGTTTAGCCCATTCGATTCCGAGACTGCGAAAGTCTTCAACATGGTGCGCGATCACGCGCAACGCGAACCGCGACCTCCGTTGACCGAGGTCTACACGACAATCGCTGGCGGCCAAGATGTCTTCTTGCTTCGTCGCGGTGAAGTCGACAACAAGCAAGGGAAAGCGGTACCGAGTTTCTTCCAAGTCCTTGCGACAGGGCCCGACAGCGACGCTCGCTGGTTGCCGAAGCCTGCGGCTGGTCAACCGGCGATTGATCCGCGAGTC
>CAIJTL010000813.1 GCA_903823545.1 uncultured Planctomycetaceae bacterium | reverse complement strand
GCATTCTCCAGCGGATCAAAACTCGGGATCGTCGGTCGATCTTGAACCGAATCCGCACCGGGCACAGACTTGCTCGCGGCTGTTCGCGGCAATCCCACCGCAAGCAGATGAGACCGCCGCTTCTGAGCTTCCGCGCCACCTTCATCTTCACTGAACGATGCGGCCCAGGCGGCCTGCAATCGAGTCAGATCTTCGTTACGAATCTCCAGGACCGTCTGCCCCTTTCGAGATGCTCGCACAATGCGCACATCCGAAACGACAACCTCGGAAATTGGCCGACGCGGATTGAACCCATGCACCACAACCCCGACGACGGGCTTCGTCACTCCACGCATCAGAATAACCACACGATCATCGGCCTGAAATCCGTCCAGCCCTTCAATCTCGCGATCCGCCACGGCATAGATTGTGGTTCCTTGCGAGGCTCCTGCTGCAATGCCGGGGACTGATCCCTCCGGCAGGAAATCGTCCGCGACAAAAAAGTCATCCCGACGTTTCGCGCGCTTTAGAACTCGACCATAGAAAGAAGTAATCTCATCAGCACTCAAAGCCTGGTTAAAACGAGCATCGTCGATCTCGACAAGTCGAAACATGGCACGCCGTCGATTTCCCTGCCAGACGTTTTCCGCAAACGCTTCGAAGGCATCAATATCCTGAGCGGCGACCGCCACCTTCTTCATGCCTTCCGGAGCCACCGCATCGTCATCGTTTCCATGGAACGCGGGAGTAAACAAGGCTCGCTTCGTAGCCAAAGCCGCCGCAATGCGTTCCACGTCCCGATCATCCACCGCAATCAGGAGCGGCATTCCGGATGGCGCGGATTCCGCGGTGGACACAGTTCCTCGATTCAGTTCAGCACCCAATGCACGCTGAGCAGCCGCGGGTGCCGGAAATCCGACCGGCCCGATCACGATCGCATCGGTTGCCACAAACCACGGTTCGCTACGGAAACCAAAGGATTCGTCCCAGGTCCGCAACGTTTCCCGAGTCGCGATGTCAGTTCGCTTACGCACGACTTTCGTCCCATCCGGACGAGTTTCCGTTTCTTCTTCCTCGTCTTCACTCTCCAGAGAGAAGCTGGCCAGCAGATCAATGTGGTCATCAATTTGCAGATGTTCGGCTCCGTACATGCGGTTCCAGGGAATGGCGAACGCCGTGCGACCTGGCGGCACGAAGCTGGTCACCGACGGTCGATCGCCGACAACCGTGGCGCGTGACGATGTGTCGTCATCGGCCTGAAGATTCTGCGAGGCGATTGATGTGTTCTGAAACGCCCCCTCAGTCGGCCCGTCTGGCACCTTCTCTCCTGATTTCGGAGGCGAAGGAACCGCAGTGAACTGCCAACTTCCCGGTTGATACTCCGGAGAACTGCTCGCCGGCTTGAAATCGACTGAGCCATCGTCTCGTTTTACGGGTTGATTCTGTTTCTGAGCCTGACTCTTCAAGAGATCTCGACGACACAGAAAGCTGCCCGCAGGAATATCATGCTTTGCGACAGCCCCCAGAAGATCATCCAGTGACGTTGCGATGTCCATCTCGGCCAATTGGCGAGCCGAAACGGGTTCCATGCGAATGCGGCGAGTTGCAGGGTTTACGAACGAATCTCGCGTCACGACTTCATAGGCCAGGATCGCTCGAACTGTCACCGGAGCCATTTGCACGTCAGATTGCGAACTTGTTTCAGCGACTTCAACGCCCAGATCGGCCTGCATCGAATGAGCCACACAAGTGATCGCAAGCTCCTTATTGAGAGCGCTCTGCAACGGAATCACATCGTCCGGTGAAACAGCAATGGCGACCTCATACTTGGGCTCATTCTGAATACGTTTACCTTGCGTGAGTGACGAGGTCGTAGACGCCTGGTTTCGCACGTAAACGGGCTTCAGGACGACAGCATTCTCAGCCAGCAGCAACGGTTCGGTGCCGGACTTGGCATCGGCCTTCGACGCCGGAGCAACGAGAGCCGCTCCCGGAAGTCGGCTATTATAATTGGAGTTGAACGCACTCACTTCACCTGTTGGCACACTGGCCATCAGGTCGATACGATCACCTGCGTTGAGTGCATGAACTCCGGTGAGTTTGGTGGCGTCGAGCGTGACAGCTCGCATGCCCGGCGGAGTGGCTCCGGCGATTCCTTCAGGAGTTCCCTGCGGAAAGAACGTATCGTCCTTAAACGCCAGCCCGGCGCGTTTGTCCTTCCGGACGACTCGACCGATGATCGAGTTAATATTCATCAGAGCGCCGCCAAGTTCCGTCACCTGGGTTTGCG
>CAIJTL010000812.1 GCA_903823545.1 uncultured Planctomycetaceae bacterium | reverse complement strand
GGAACACCGGCAACACGGCCTTCACCTTCGTCGTCACTCGCATCGGAGCGGCCATCGCTGGCAGTGTGCAATTTGCCGTCCTCGGCAACGGCGACCACCCCGCCGACGCCGCCGACTTCGCCAACGGGATTCTCCCAACAGGTACGCTCAACTTCACCGCCGGCCAAACCTCACAAACCGTGACCATCAACATCAAAGCCGACAAAACAATCGAGACCAACGAGACATTCACAATCCGTCTGCTGAATCCGAGCCTCGGCATCTCAATCCTCGTCGCAGACGCGATTGCCTCGATCGTCAACGACGATTAGAAGCTGTCTTTCAAGCTTTGCACGACGCACAGTGCGCGATCCGGCGGCGGATGTTTTAGGCAAAGAGACAAAAGGACGTCAGAGGCATCACGTCATGTTGAGCATTCTGGGATCGTCGCGAATTCGATCGGGGCGGGTTCATCGTCGCGAGTTATTGCAGACGAGTGCGCTTGGCTTGTTGGGCTCAACGGTTTTGAACTCAGTGCGAGCCGATTCTGCGGTGTCCAATGACTTGCCGGGCTTCGGTCGTGCGAAGCAAGTTCTGGTGCTCTTCATTTATGGAGCTTGGAGTCAGCTCGACACATTCGATCCGAAGCCGCAGGCGGCGTCGGATATTCGCGGGGAGTTCGGTGCGATCGACTCCTGTTTGCCCGGCGTGCAAGTTTGCGAGCATCTCCCTCGCTCGGCGAAAGTGCTCGATCGTTGCACGTTGATTCGCTCGATGGCCCATCCGTGGCCCATTCATTCGGCGTCGTACACACTCACCGGGAATCCGGATACCGAACGGATCGAAGGCCGGCAGCGGCATCCCGATCAGTGGCCTTACATTGGTAGCGTGGTTGATTACTTAGGTGACCGTGGGCAGTTCGCTCCGACGCCGCGTGGAGTTCCGCGAAACGTCATGCTGCCGTGGCGACAGAGCTTGTACGCTCGGCCCAACAAGCGATCGGGGACGTTTGGGGCATTCTTGGGAACCTCTTACGATCCGCTTTGGACAGAGTTTCGTGGTGAGGCTCCGCAAGGCGATCCGTTTCGAGAGATCACGCCCGACGGGCGCTTGGCGTTTGGAGCGGGTGATACGCCGACGCTCGCGCTCGACACACTTGATCGACGTCGATCGTTGCTGACTCAGTTCGAGCAACAATGCTCGCAGATCGAAGCGTCGGCCAGTGCGAATGGTTATCACCGCCAGCGCGATCAAGCGTTTGAGTTTCTTTCCAAGCCGCAGGTTGCTGACGCATTGCGACTCGAACGCGAACCAATCGGCTTGCGCGAGCAATACGGCATGACGCTGTTTGGTCAGGCGTGTCTCTCCGCGCGGCGGTTGCTCGAAGCGGGTGTGAAATTTGTCACCGTTTGCTGGGACGAGTACGGCCAGACGGACGAAAGTTGGGACACGCATCACGATCACCATCCGCGCATGCGAGAATTCTTGTTGCCCGCTTTCGATCGCGCTTTCGCAACGCTGCTGACCGACATGGATCGTCGTGGAATGCTCGACGACACGCTGGTGCTTTGCTTGAGCGAGCATGGTCGCACTCCGAATTTCTACGAGACCGCTGCTGGAGCTCCCGGTCGAGGTCACTGGTCGCGAGCCTACAGCCAACTCTTTGCCGGAGCCGGTGTCCCTCGCGGCCAAGTTGTCGGTGCTTCGAACGAAACGGCCGCCGATGTCATTGACCGCCCCGTCGATCCGAAAGAGATTCTCTGCACCGCGTATCACCTGTTGGGAATCGACGCTCGCCAAGAACTGATGTCATCACCCGGCCGCCCCGTTCCGTTAGTCGCTGGCGGGAAAGTGCTCAGCGAGTTGTTGTAGCTCTACGTAGCCGTCTCGCTCCACGAGACGAGCCGAACGCCGAATGACGCTGTTGTGTCCGGTCTCCTGACACGAGACGTGTTGTTGCGACCGATCTCAAACGATCGAACTAAGTCTGCCCCAAACCGGCTCGTCTCGCGGAACGAGACGGCTACCTAACGTGGCTTTGCCGCTACGTCGTGGCTGCGGCGAACGTGGCACTCACGTCGATTTCCAAGCCAGCCAACAGCCGCGATGTTGCTCGTTCGCCGAGCGCGAACACGCCGTGCTCGGCGTAAGTCGTTCTCTCAAGCACTAGCACTGTGATCGTGTTGAGTTTCGGATCGACGATCCAGTATTCCGGAATCTCGGCAGTTGCGTACTCGCGGCGTTTTGTTTCGAGATCACGGCGGCGATCGTCGTCGCTGACGACTTCGATGGCTATGTCGGCCCCGATCCAAAACTGTTCGGTGATTCGATCGTCATGTTCACGAAGCATGAAAACGACATCTGGTTCCCGGTATTTCCCTTCCCACAATCTCACCTTCAGAGGTGCCATTCTCGTTCGTCCGAGATTTCGCGACCCAGCAAATTGGACGAGCAGTTGGCACAACCAAAACGCAATCCCTTGATGTGAGGTCGTTGGCATGGGCGGAAACTCCAAGAGTCCATGAGAAAACTCAATCAACTGGTTCGTGTCGATCGCGAGATACTCCTCTTCGCTCCAATGCCCTTGATTGGGAAATAGACGCGCGACGTCCCAGGTTGGTTCGCTGGTGGTACGAGTCGCGAGAGTGCTGTTGGTTGCCATCGTTTTCCCTTTGTAAATCACGTCCCTTCGAGCTTTCCTCGGTGGGGAGGTGGCGGGATTTTGTTGTGTGCACTATCGGCCAAGCATCGCCGACGTTGGTGTGCAATATAACGCCGTGTCGAACATTCGTCTCGGCTTTTTGGTGATGCGGCGTAGAATCATTGCCGACTTGCCGAAGTTCTTTGGAAGTCGCCTGTCTTTTTTCAATTCGCGTTCGTGAGTTATTCACGGTGCGAGATTCTTCAGTGTCTGTCGTTCTTCTTTTCCGTTTGGCTCAGTCGAGCCGTTCTTTTTCAGGAGGTGTTGTCATCATGCGTCAGATTATTTTGCGTCCTCAAAAGTCGAGTCGAGCCGGAGCTACATGGCTGGATGTCATCGTCTTCGGCGGTTTAGTTGCAATGGGGTTGCTTGGGTTGGGTATTTGGGTATTGCAATCGCAAATGAGTAGTGGCTCCGGTGGTAGATCCTGGCGTCGCAGTCAGTGCAAGAACAACCTCAAGCAGTGGGGCCTCGCGTTGCACAACTACCATGACACACACCGATGCTTCCCGCCGTATGCCGGTGGTACGTCTGAAAACGGCGAGCGGTTGTCGGGGCGAGCGATGTTGCTGCCGTTCTTGGAAATGGACCCACTCTGGCAACAAATCGCGTCCGCTCCGGGGCAGGGTGGCGATCCACTCAACCTTAAGTTGTCCGCCCCAAAACCCATTGAGATGGAGGTCTTCCTCTGCCCAACCGCATTCGATGCGAAGATGGTCGATGGTCAGCCGCATTCGAGCTACGTCTTCAACGTCGGCGATCAACTCGACTTTGGAAGCGGCGTTGAGGATTTTCCGAACCAAGTGAGAACTCGCGGGCCGTTTGGCTGGCGGAATTGCACTCGCGTTTCGGACATCGTTGATGGGACTAGCAACACAGCCTTTATGGCCGAACGTGATCTCGGGAATCCCTCCAACAAGCGCGACATCTTCGGTCGCGTGGCGGGAGTCGCCGCGACCAGCCCTGCCGATTGCTTGGCAACGGGAGCCGATGGTCAGTACCTCGCAAAGATCAGCGTGCTCAACGAATTGATGGGCGAACGCTGGGCCAGCGGGCATCCGTTCTATTCCGTCTTCACGACAGCCGTGCGTCCCAACGGCCCGTCCTGCGCGGCGTCTGCTCCACCGAGCGGCAAGTCCGTCGGCGGCTGGTTCACCGCCAGCAGTCGCCACACTGGCGGCGTGCATGTTCTGATGGGAGACGGCACTGTTCGCTTCATCAACGAGAACATCGACCTCGGCGACTCGAAAGCGACTCAACCGCAGGCTGATGGCAAAAGCAGCTACGGCATCTGGGGCGCGATCGGAACGATTGGAGGAGGGGAAACCGTCGAAGATTTTTAAGCGTCGCTGAATCCATACCGCAATTGGTTTTAATTGATGCCCCTTCGAGCTTGCCTCGATGGATTCGGGCCTCTGCACTACGACTATCGGCATTCATTTCCGCGTAGTGCAAAGGCCCGCAAGCCACCGAGACAAGCTCGGTGGGGGCGGCATCACGCTGATCTGCGAGAGGTATAGCGTCGAGCCGCCACCTTGCTGGAGAAAGCTCACAAGCTGGATGCTTGTGGCTACGAGTGTTATCCGTCGAACGAACCTTTAATCACGCCACCTTCCTCGAACTGTGCGTAGTTTTCCGCGAACAGACTGGCGAGTTTCTTGGCGGTCGCGTCGTAGGCGGCGGGGTCGGACCAAGTTTGGCGTGGATTGAGGATTTCGGCGGGGACGTTGGGGCAGCTCGTGACGACATGCAGGCCGAAGATCGGATCGATGTTCGTCGGCACTTCTTTGAGTTGGCCCGCATG
>CAIJTL010000811.1 GCA_903823545.1 uncultured Planctomycetaceae bacterium | reverse complement strand
TCGACCAGTGGGATGACAAAGAGTCCGGGCAAAAGCGAAGTAAGCTGCGTGTCGTTTGTGAGAATATGACGATGCTAGGCAGTCGCCAGGAGGGCGGGGGAGTTGGTGGCGGTCGTGGCCCGGGTGGTCCGGCAAGTCAGCAAAGTGATTATGGGGGCGGAAACTACGATTCTCACAGTGAGCAATCATCGGCTGGAGGCTTCGAGTCGTCGCAGTCTGGTGGCGATGGTGACGTTCCGTTTTAGTTTGTCAAAGAAATAGTTTTTTCTGAAATTACCCAGGTGAATGACCTGGGCTACGAAAATTGAGAGTCAGCGAAGATGCCCAATAAACGACATCAACACGCAGAAACCAAAGTTGGAACTCGATCGATTATCGAGTTGCTGCTCGCCGAAGAGGTTCCTTCTCTTGGTAAGCAGGGAGAAATCGTGCGCGTGCGGCCGGGCTATGCTCGCAATTATTTGCTTCCTTACGGTTTGGCGACCGTTGCGACTGAAGCGAACAAGCGCCGAGTAGAGAAGCATCGTATCGCTCAAGAAGGAGTTCGGGCCGATAAAATCAAACGGATGCAAGAGTTGGCGGTTACCGTCAGCAAATACAGTGTGACGTTGGAAGCCAACGCGACAGCAGAAGGTCATCTTTATGGCTCCATTCTCGCGGCTGACATCAGTAAGGCCCTGAAGGCTGCTGGCTTTCCGATTGAGAGCGACCATGTTCGTCTCGACGGCCCGCTGAAAGAGCTTGGTATGTACACCGTTAAGTTGCACATGGCGGCAGAAGTTGAGACCGAAGTGAAGGTTTGGGTGGTTCCGACTGCTGCAACCTCCGCTGCGGCGAAGGCATAACGTTTACTTCGAGCGATTGATGTTGATTGGTGTTTGATGAGCGGAGGGTCTTGTGCCCTCCGCTTTCGTTTTATGCGGACAGGGCTTTCCGCAATAGCGTTTGACTGAGGGGATGACGATGGCTGCGAACGAAGGTCGTAGCTTTCAGGGTAAACTACCTCCGCAGAACCTAGAGGCGGAGATGGGGGTCCTGGGGAGCGTGCTGTTGATGCACGAGGCGATCGATGACGTTAGCGATACGCTGCGTGTTGAGCATTTTTACGCAGATCGTCATCAGAAGATTTTCGCGGCCATTCTTGGGCTCTATGAAGGTGGCGTACGTGGTATCGATGCAGTGACGTTGGCGGAAGAGCTTGATCGGCGGAAGCAGTTTGAAGAGGTAGGGGGAGTTGAGTATCTCTCAAAAATTCTTGAGTCGGTGCCGAACGCGGCTCACGCGAAGTACTACGCAAAGATCATTCGTGATCGCTGGATACAGCGATCGCTTGTGTATGCTTGCACCGAAGTTTTGGATGAGTGCTATTCTGGATCGAAAGAGACGGAAGACATTCTTCAGACTGCTGAACAGCGAGTTTTCGGCATTCTTGAACAACAGGAGCAGGCGGAGAAACTGACTCTTAAGGAGATCCTGGTTGATACATACGAGCGAATTACTGCTCGGATGGCATTGGAGGGAAGCATCAGCGGGTTGCCATCGGGGTTTACTGACCTCGACTCGCAGCTTAATGGGTTTCAGGGGTCGGAACTCATTATTTTGGCGGCCCGTCCCGCTATGGGCAAAACGGCTTTAGTATGCAATATCGCGGAAGCGGTCGTTTCAGAAGCCAAGAAGGGCTGCTTGTTGTTCAGTTTGGAAATGTCCAAGCTTGAATTGGCCGAGCGACTGCTCTGTATTCGAGCGAAAGTAAATGGTCATCGCTTGCGAGCCGGAACGATCGACGAAGTTGAGCATGAACAGTTGATGAAGGCTGCGACCGAATTGAGTGAGATGCCGATGTTCATCGATGACCAGCCGGGGCGATCAATGCCACAAATGGCTGCTGTTGCGAGACGTCTGCAACGCAGATACGGCTTGGGTATCATCATCATCGACTACCTGCAGCTCATTGAGCCGGAAGACAAAATGTCCCCGCGCGAGCAACAGATTGCGTTGATCACTCGGCGACTGAAATACCTTTCCAAAGAATTGAACATTCCAATTATTGCGTTGGCGCAGCTCAACCGAGGGGTTGAACTTCGCGAAGATAAACGGCCGCGTTTGGCTGACCTCCGCGAAAGCGGTGCGATCGAACAAGATGCAGACGTCGTAATGTTTCTGCATCGACCTGCCGCCTACGATCCGGAGGATCGCCCGGGTGAAGCGGATCTCATTGTGGCAAAGAATCGTCATGGTCCGATCGGTACCGTCACATTGTCGTGGCTTGGTGAGTCGATGCGTTTCGGAGACTTAGCTCGCATTCAAGAGCCTCCAGGTGGGTTCTTTGGTGGAGGTGGCGGTAGTGGCGGTGGCTTCGATCGCTGACGCTCGGTGAGGGATCATGATTTCAATGCTGAGGTTCTCATGAGTCACTCAAAGAGATCGTTGTTTACCTTTGTTACCGTCATCGCCTGCTGGATAACGCAGGACTTGTTTGCTCAAGACCAGGTTGTTTTACAGGTCGAAGGGCAAAGTAGCCGGATGGTTGTTCCGTGCCAGATCGTCGATTACACGGGTGAGAAGATCACTGTTCTGCTTAAGTCGGGAGCAAATCAAAGAAGCTATCCTGCAGAACAAGTTGTTGAGGTACGAACTGGTTGGCTGGAATCGCACGAACGTGGTCGAAAACAACTCGCTGATCGGCGAGTTGATGAGGCTGTGAAGTCGTTTCAGGAAGCGTTGGCCTCCGAGTCACGGGTTTGGGTGCGGCGTGAAATTCTGGCGTCACTCGTGCGAGGTGCAATGCGGCAAGGAGACCGAGTTACCGCAGGAACTCGATTTCTGATGATCGTGGAAAGCGATCGAGCCACTCGACATTTCGCGGTTATCCCATTGGTTTGGGCTCCAGAAAACGTGAATGCGAGCGAGAAGTCGCAATCACGTATTTGGTTGTCGCAGCAAGATTCCGATGTGGCCAGATTGCTCGGGGCGAGCTTGTTGCTTGAAGACAACCAGCTTGGCGACACGGCTCAAAAGGAAATGGCGTTGTTGCAGCGAAGTAGTGACGAGCGTGTTCGCCAGCTTGCTCAAGCACAGTCGTGGCGATTGAAATTGCGGGCGCTTGATGTCAGCGACCTGGAATTGCAGCGATGGGATGATCGAATTCAGCAATTGCCGACTTCATTTCGAGGTGGGCCAAATTATCTGCTCGGACGAGGCTGGACCATGCGCCGTGAGCACGATCGCGCAGCGATAGCATTACTCTGGCTCCCATTGATGGATGACACAGATCCCCGATTGGCTGCACGAGCCGGTTACGAAGCTGCCGAATCATTGCGCCGTCTCGGCCAAAACGAAGACGCTCGCCGAGTCATGCAAGAAGTCGCGACCCGATTTTCCGACACGGAGTTCGGTGAGGCGGCCAGCAAGATTGCACGATGATATTGATCGTGTAGTTGGCCTCGGAAACTGCTCGGCTTACACAAAAAAGTCTGGTAGTAATTCTGCAGTAGGATCAACGGCGTAGTGAGATAGGTCGCTCACACCGTCATTGTGGAGTACGTCGTCGTCCACGAAGAAGTTGCCCGTACATTCGCGACTCGGACGAGTGATGATTGCATGGGCGGCATCAGCGACGATTTCTGGCTTGCGGCAGCGACGTAACGAGTCGTCTCCACCGAGAAGATTACGGACAGCGGCGGTGGCGATTGCCGTACGGGGCCAGAGTGCGTTCACGGCGATGCCTTCACGGCGAAATTCTTCGGACATCCCGAGAACACATAGGCTCATGCCGAACTTTGAAAGGCTATAGGCCAAATACGGGGCGAACCAACGAGCCTCTAAATTGAGAGGCGGAGCCAGTGTGAGGATATGGGGATTTGACGCCCGCTGGAGATGTGGCAGGCAGGCTTGCGACGTCAAATACGTTCCCCGCACATTGACAGAATGGACAAGGTCGAACCGTTTCACGGGCGTATCGAGTGTCCCAGCGAGAAATAAGGCGCTGGCATTGTTGATCAAGATGTCGATTCCGCCAAAGGTTTCGACCGTTTGCTTCACGGCGGCCTGAATTTGTTCGTCACTGCGAACATCACAGAGGCAAGCAAGTCCGTGTCCGCCGGCAGTGTTGATCGCATCGACGGCTGAATGAATCGTTCCAGGCAATCGCGGATCAGGTTCAGAAGTTTTAGCGGCAACAGCTACGTTGGCTCCGTCGTGAGCCGCACGCAAGGCGATTGCCAAACCGATGCCTCGGCTGGCGCCCGTGATGAATAAAGTTTTGCCGGTCAGCGACGCCATGAAGTTTCCTTTATTGTGAATCCCCGCTTGTCATCAGCCAGTCGTTCTCGCCAAGGC